>NZ_ANBC01000345.1:0-11092 GCF_000341125.1 Nocardiopsis lucentensis DSM 44048
CCTACCGCTGCTCACGACGCACCCGGTACAACCCGTCGATCTCCTCAGCGAACGCACGCAACACCGCATCACGCCGCAACTCACCCGACGGAGCCACCAACCCCGACTGCACCGTGAACTCCTCCGCCAACACATGGAACGACCGCACCGCCAGATGCCGCGGCACACTCCGATTGGCCTCATACACCAACCCCTGCACCTCCCGCAGCAGGTCCCGATCCCCCGCGATCTCCTCCGGCGCCATCGACAACGGACGCCCGTTCACCAACCGCCAGTACTCCAACTGGTCACGCACCAACGTCACCAACGCACTCGCGAACGGCCGCCCCTCCACGATCACCAACACCTGACTGATCAACGGATGCGCCCGCAACCGAGCCTCGAACTCCGCCACCAGCTCCGCGTCACCCCCCGACGCCTCCGCCACAACAGAATCCGACTCACCCTCCGACCCCTCAACCACCGGCGCCGCCAAAGCCCCAGGAACCACCCCCTCCAACGGCTCAGCACCCCCAGACGACTCCACCGCACCCGACACGGCCACGAACCGCCCCGGCACCTCCACCGTCGCCGCCTGCGGCCGCAAACGCCCACTCAGCCGAACAAACCCCGCCTCATCGACCTCAGCGACCACCCCCGTCGCCAACCACCCCTCACGAAACGCCGTCCCCGAAGCCTCACCATCAGCCCAATACCCCGAGAACAGACCACCACCGCGCACGTGGATCTCGCCCTCACGCGACACCCACACCTCACGATCAGCCAGAGCACGCCCCACCGACCCCGCCGAACGATCCCCCACCGCGTTCGCCGTGAACACACCAGCCGTCTCCGGGACACCGAACACCTGCATCACCGGCACACCCACACCGCCATAGAACTCATCCAACCGCTGCGACAGACCCCCGCCCCAGCACACCGCCAGATGCACCCGGTTACCGAACATCTCCCGCACCTTGGCGAACGACCAGTCATACATCGACCGCGACAACCGCCGCCACGCACCCTTCTTCGGCGCCCGGTCGAACTGCACCGCCGCCTCGGCCGCCGCGTTGAACGTCCCCAACGAGTCCCACCCCGTCGAGTGCGCCCGCCCCCGCTCCACCTCATAGGCCTGCTCCAGCAACCCCGGCCCACACACCAGCACCGTCGGCCGAAACGACTTCACCAACCGCGGCAACGACCCCGGCGCGGACAACCCCACCCGCACCCGACCCACCACACACGCCAACAACGACGCCAACCCCGAGATCTCCGACAACGGCAGATCCAACAGAGCACTCGCCCGCCCCGGCTCCAACTCCGACAACCGTGGCCACATCCGGTCCACCACACCAGCCGCCGCCGACAACAGAGCACCGTGCGACAACACCACACCCCGCATCCGCCGCGACACCGTACTCACCGGATACAGCACCACCGCCGCGTCCTCGGGCATCGTCGCATCACGACGGAACCGCACAGCCGAGGCGTCCATGTACGCACCCAACCGCGCGACCTCCGGCAGCCCCTCCTCGAACCGCCACACACGACCCAGGTCCGGCAACTCCCGCTGCAGCGCCGTCACCGCACGCAACAACCGCTCATCCTCGACCACCGCCGCCGCCGGTCGCGTCTCACGCACCACGTGCGTCACCCGCTCCACCGACACCGACGACGACAACGGCACCAGAACCGCCCGCACCGACCACACGGCGAACGCCAGCCTCGCCCAGTCGTGGTGCGTACCCGACACCACCACCACACGGTCACCCTCGGACACCCCAGCCGCGACCAGACCCTTGGCGATCGCCGTCACGTCCGTAGCGAAGGCACCCGCCGTCCGCCGCTCCCAGCCCTCCTCCACCGGCACCGAGAACACCTCGGCATGGGCGTCGACATGGGCCGCCTCATACACCAGGTCACCCAGCCCCGACAGCTCCCGAACCCGCACACCCGGGCTGACACTCGCCTCGCCCATACCCACACATCACCTGCCACGTCGGAGGACGGATCCACACAGAGCGGGACCGCCACACAAAAGGGGAACAGAACGCCTACTGTGCCCGGAGTCCCCACCCGACGGCAACCCGGAGCGATCCGACAAAAACCCAGCGCAGAGCACCCACACGCAGGGTCATCGGACCTTTGACCGCACCGACCACACGAACGCCACCAACGACAAAACCGCCGCCGACACCATCACCACAGCCATACTCCGCACCGACGCCTCACCCGACGGAGTCAACCCCGCCAACGCCGCCACACCGCCACCCAACGCGAACTGCAACGCCCCCATCAACGCCGACGCCGTACCAGCCACCGCCACCGGCTGACCGTCCAACGCCCGCACCGTCGCGTTCGGCATGATGAACCCGACACTGAACATCATCAACCCGAGCAGCCCCGCGACCAGCCCCAACGACGCCACACCCGCCAACGCGACCACCAACAGGGACACCACAGCCGTCAGGGCCACCACCAACCCCAGAGCCAACCGACGCGGCGTCTCCACACGCCCCACCAACACACCGTTGAGCTGCGTACCCGCCATCATCGCCAACGAATTCGCCGCGAACAGCCACGCGTACACCTGCGGCGAGGCCCCGAACTCCTCCTGCGACACGAACGAGAACGACGACACGTACGTGAACAGCATCCCGAAGCTCAACCCCACGGTCAGCACCGGACCCACGAACCGCGGATCCCGCAGCAGCCGACCCACCGTCACCGCCAACTCCCGCGGCCCCCGCACACGCCGCTCCTCCACCGGCAGGCTCTCCGGCAACCACACCAGCACCAACACGAAACTGACCGCCGACACCCCCGCCAGCACCCAGAAACTCAACTGCCACGGACCCACCAACAGCAGCTGCGCACCCACCAACGGAGCCAACAGCGGCGCCAACATCATCACCAGCGCCAACCGGGAGAAGAACCGCACCGCGTCATCACCAGAGAACAGGTCACGAACCACCGCACGCGCGATCACCGCACCAGCGGCACCCGCCACCCCCTGCACGAACCGCACCACCGCGAACACCGTCGCGTCCGGCACGAACACACACAGCACCGACGCCACCGTGAACAGCGCCACACCCACCAACAGCGGCCTGCGCCGACCCCACGCGTCGCTCATCGGACCGATCACCAACTGACCGACCGCGATCCCCAGCATGATCGCCGTCAGCGTCAACTGGATCTGCCCCTCCGTCGCCCCCAGATCTCGCGTGATCTCCGGAAACGCCGGCAGGTACATGTCGGTGGCCAACGGCCCGACCGCCGTCAGCACACCCAGCACCAGCACCAGCCCGGCGACCCACCGCCGGGAGCGGGATCCATCGGACGGAACGGGCCCACCGGCGTCGGCGGGCGTGGACGAGACGTTCGGAGACGGCACGGACACTCCAAATCCAGGGGAGGCAGGGGAACGAGGGGAACACGGTGGTCCGCCTCCGGAAGCGCTCCCGGACACGGACCACCCACTACCAACACCACACACCGACGGAACTGTCCCCCACAACCCTCCGACCGCCTGTGATGTCGGTTACCTCCGCGGCCTCACCGCACCAACCGGTCCAGCAACCGCTCCACCTCCGCCGCCGGATCCTCCGTCAGGCCACCGTGGATCGGCCCCGTCTGCACGATCGTGCTCCGCGGAGCGGTCAGCCACCGGAACCGCTGCCCCGGCCGCTCACGCCCGACCGCACCGGCCCGAACGCCCCCCGCGCACATCACCTCGAACGACTCCAGCGCACGTCGCACGCCGGCCACGTCGACCCCGGGGTCCACGGCCAGCAACCGCCGCTCGTCCAGCGCGGTGCGTGCCGCCAGGAACGCCCGCTCCTGGCAGTACACGACCACCCCGGCGTTGACGCACTCACCCCGCTCCAACCGGGGCACCACCCTCACCAGGGCGTACTCGAACACCGCCCGGTCGCGTTCCTCACCCACACGGCCGGTCGTCACCGCCTCGCTGTACCGCCTCGCCTCGCTCATCGGTTCACCTCCGGCAGCCAGGAGCGGTCCGTCACCCGGGCCAGCAGATGCCGCACGTAGGCCTCCCGAACCTCTTGGGGGGACCCGAACCCGGATTCCTCCTCCAGCCACTCGTCCGGCACCAGGTCCACCACCTCGCGCAGCAGATCCTCGTTCACCCGCGGCCCCAACTCCGCGTCGGCGGCGGCCAGGTCGGGCGCCGACCCCGCCAGGACATGGTCGTGCGCGTCGTAGGGGCGGGTGACGTACCGTTCGGCCCCGGCCCAGTTGTGGTGGAAGATCAGCGTCGCCCCGTGGTCGATCAGGTAGGGGCGCCCGTGCCACAGGAGCATGTTGGGGTTGCGCCACGAACGGTCGACGTTCCCGGTCAGGGCGTCGAACCACAGCACCCGTCCGGCGAACCCCGAGTCCACCTCGACGGAGAGCGGATCGAAGCCGAGCGACCCCGGCAGGAAGTCCATGCCCAGGTTGAGCCCGCCGCTGGCCTTGAGCAGCTCCTGCACCTCCGGGTCGGGCTCTCCCCTGCCGATCACCGGGTCCACCTCGACCAGGGCCAACTCCGGAACGGGCAGTCCCAGGGCCCGTCCGAGTTCTCCGGTGACGACCTCGGCCACCAGCGTCTTGCGGCCCTGACCCGCACCGACGAACTTCACCACGTACATCCCCAGGTCGTCGGCCTCGACCAAACCGGGGAGCGAACCTCCTTCGCGCAGCGGCAGGACGTACCGCGTCGCGATCACCTTTTTCAGCACGCGGACCAGCATAGGGATCGCCCCGCTCCGCCCGGTCGGAGCCCGAACTCCTGACGCGTCCGCTGACGCACGACCTTCACACACCCCGCCCCCACCGACACCTGTGGTCTCAAAGTCCTCTTACGCAACGCTGAACACGTTCTAGGGCACAACCCCGCAGAGTCCGCCACGCCCGAGTGCGGGGTTAGGAGAGAGCGTGCGGCGTAGCCGCGCGATTCTTCGTTTCTCGAAGCTGTGAGAAACAGCTCCGCCACCTTTACATCGTAGATTTTTATGAGTGCGAGAAGGAGGGGGACACCGCCTCCACAGTGTCCCCCTCTCCACGTGACGTGCGTCCTCCCGAACGGCTAGAGGTGGCCCTCGGGGTCCCCCTCCAGATCCCCCGGCACCGTCGGCTCGGGAACCTCCGGCTCACCCTCACCCGGCCGCGGCTCCGGAGCCTGCTCCTCCCCCTCCTCCGCCGGAGTCGGTTCCCCCGCGGGTTCGGACTCCTCCGGATCGACCTCCACCTCCTGCCCGGGCTGCGGGATCTCCGGAGGCGGGAACGTCGACAACCATCCGATCAGGGACGTGCCCCCGAGCATGAGCACCAACAGGAGCACCCCCAGCGCGACCGCCAACCACAGGCTCGCCGCCCCCGCGCCGATCGCGCTGTCCCTCCGGGCCCGCCACGGAGCCCACAACACCACCGAACCGCGCCGCTCCCCCGCCCAGTAGGGCTGGACCACGGGGCCGCCGTCGCCCACCGGACCGCCCCGCGCGGTCTCCTCCAGGACCGCCTCGGCGCCGGGTCCGTCCGTGTCGGCGGGCACCGCCACCCAGAGCACCGACCGGCCCCGGGTGCGGGCCGCCAGCACGTCCCCCCTGCCGCGGACCGACCGCGCGAACCGTTCCCGCGCCTGGGGGTCACCGGAGGCGCCGGCGTTGAGCACCACCACGCTCACTTCGGCCCCCGAAGCGTCCCGCCCCAGGTAGACCACGCCGAGCGAGGACGCGCGCGTCCGGCCGACCAACCGGAACCCGCCCAACTGACGAGGATCACCCTCGTGCAGGCCCTGGGTGGGAACCCCCATGTCACGCCCCTCTCCAGCGAATGCGGTCGCACACGTCGCGCGCGCTGTGTCCCGGACTGCGCCGACCGAAGCAGGTAGTGTCGCCCACAGGCGGATGATGCACACCCTATTCGGCGCCGCCCGTCGGGGCGCCCTGCCGGGAAGGCGGAAGATGTCAGAGAACCCACCCGGAAGCGGCGCCGCGCCCTCCCCCGGCCCGGACAGTGCCCCGGGCGAGCCCACCAGGCTGCTGCGGGCGGCGCTCCACGAGGTGTCCACGGTCATCGTCGGCCAGGAACGCATGGTGGAACGCTCTCTGATCGCCCTCGTCGCCAAGGGCCACTGCCTGATCGAGGGTGTGCCCGGCATCGCCAAGACCCTGGCCGTGTCCACCCTGGCCAAGGTCACCGGCGGCTCCTTCGCCCGGGTGCAGTTCACCCCCGACCTGGTCCCCTCCGACATCGTGGGAACCCGGATCTACCACCCCTCCACCGAGCAGTTCGACGTCGAACTGGGGCCGGTCTTCGCCAATTTCGTCCTCGCCGACGAGATCAACCGCGCCCCGGCCAAGGTGCAGTCCGCCCTCCTGGAGGTCATGGCCGAACGCCAGGTCTCCCTCGGCGGCACCACCTACCCCCTCCCCTCCCCGTTCATCGTCATCGCGACACAGAACCCGGTGGAGTCCGAGGGCGTCTACCCCCTCCCCGAGGCGCAGCGCGACCGGTTCCTGATGAAGGTCAACGTCGGCCACCCGCGCGCACACGAGGAGATGGAGATCCTGCGGCGGATGAGCACCACCCCGCCCACCGCCCATCAGGTCCTGGACCCCGTCACACTCGGCGAACTCCAGTCCGACGCCGAACGCGTCCATGTGCACCAGCTCATCGCCGACTACGTCGTACGCCTGGTCATGGCCACCCGGGAGCCGGAGAACCACGGGATGCCGGACCTGCGCAACGTCCTGGAGGTCGGTGCCAGCCCCCGCGCGACCCTCGGCCTGGTCGCCGCCGCGCGGGCCCTGGCCGTCCTCCGCGGCCGCGACTACGTACTCCCCGACGACGTACGGGTGCTGGCCCGCGATGTCATCGCCCACAGGCTCGTGCTGACCTTCGACGCCCTCGCCGACGGGATCACCCCCGAACAGGTGGTCGACCGGATCCTGTCCACGGTGCTGGCGCCGAGGGTGATCTGGGACGAACCGCCCAGCGGCGAGTCCGCCTCCCTCGCCGCGCCGAGGTGACGGCGTGTCCGCACCCATGATCGGCACCGACCCGCGGTTGCGGGCCGCGCTGCGCCGCCTGGACCTGCGGATCGTGCACCGCCTGGAGGGACTGCTGCACGGCGAGCACCTCGGGCTCCGGCTGGGGCCCGGCTCCGAGGCCGCCGAGGCGCGACTGTACCGGCCGGGCGAGGACGACGTACGGCGCATGGACTGGGCCGTGACCGCACGGACCGACACCCCGCACGTGCGTGACCTGGTCGCCGACCGGGAGCTGGAGAGCTGGACCCTGCTGGACCTGTCGCCGAGCATGGACTTCGGAACGGGCCTGCGCTCCAAACGGGAGGTGGCCGTCGGCGCGATGGTCGCCGCCAACCTGCTCACCCAGCGGGTCGGCGACCGGTTCGGCGCGCACTTCCTGCATCGGGGCACGGTGCGCCGCTGGCCCGCCAGGTCCGGCAAGGAGGCCCTGTTGTCGCTCCTGGCGACGGTGGCCGCGGCTCCCACCGGAGACGAGGAGCGTCCCGCCCCCGACCGGGCCACGCTGGCCGACGCGTGCACCGACCTGGTGCGCACCCGTCGCCGCCGCGGTCTGCGCGTGGTCATCTCCGACTTCCTGGACACCCCCGTCCAGGGCGGTCCCGTCCCCTGGGAGCGGCCGCTGCGCCTCATGGCCTCCCGCCACCAGGTCCTGGTGGTCGAGGTGCTCGACCCCCGGGAGCTGGAGGTGCCCCCGATCGGGGACGTGACCCTGCGCGACCCGCGCACCGGGCGGGTACGCGAGGTCCGCCTGACCCGGTCGGTCAGCGAGCGCTACCGACGGGCGGCGCACGCCCAGCGGACCGCGATCCGGGCGGCCCTGCGCCGCTGCGGGGTCCACCACCTGGTGCTGCGCACCGACCGCGACTGGGTCCTGGACACGGCGCGGTTCGTTATCCACCAGCGGCGGACCGCCCACCACCTGGCACGCCACACGCCGGGAACCCCCAGATGAGCATGGAAGGGCTGAAGATGCGACAGCGACGGCGCGGGGGCGTCCCGCGGAACCGAGCCGACGCGCGGAGGGTGCGGACATGACCTTCCTGGAACCCCAGCGGCTGTGGTGGCTGCTGACCCTGCTGGTGCTCGTGGCGGCCTACGTGTTCGCGCAGACCCGGCGGCGCCGCTACGCGGCCCGCTTCACCAACCTCGCACTGCTTGACCAGGTGGCACCGCAGCGTCCGGACGTACGCCGCCACGTGCCCGCCGCGCTGTTCACGGCGACCCTGGCGGTGCTGATCTCCTCGTTGGCGCTGCCCGCGATGCCGGTGGAGGCGCCTCGGGAGCGGGCGACCATCATCGTGGCGGTGGACGTGTCGCTGTCGATGGCCGCCACCGACATCGAGCCCGACCGGCTCAACGCGGCCAAGGAGTCGGCTCAGGGGTTCGTGGAGACCCTCCCCGACCGGTTCAACGTGGGGCTGGTGTCGTTCTCCTCGGCGGCGACGGTGGTCGCCTCCCCCACGCAGGACCACCAGGCGGTGATCGGGTCGATCGAGAACCTGCGGCTGGGGCCGGGCACGGCGATCGGTGAGGGGGTGTTCGCCTCGCTGGAGGCGATCCGCGGTTTCGACGAGGACTCGCGGGAAGACCCTCCGCCGTCGGCGATCGTGCTGCTGTCGGACGGGGAGAACACCAGTGGCAGAGCGATCGAGGAGGCAGCCTCGGCCGCGGCCGAGGCGGGGGTGCCGGTGTCGACGATCGCGTTCGGCAGCGGCGCGGCGATGATCGAGATCGACGGGTACCGGGTTCCCGCCGACATCGACCGTGAGGCCCTGATGGAGCTGGCGCAGGACACGGAGGGACACTTCTACGAGGCCGAGAGCGAGACGGAACTCGACGAGGTGTACGAGGACATCGGCTCGTCGCTGGGTACCGAGTGGGTCCACGAGGAGATCGTGACGCGTTTCGTGTTGATTGCGATTCTGCTCGGCGCGGCCACCTCTGTGACATCACTCTTGTGGTTTCAGCGTCTGCCGTGACGCTCTGACCTTAGGGGAGAGCAGACAACACCCTGCGTACAGTGACTTTGGCCACATCCCTTTAGGCGGGGTTTACACCTTTTCTGTCTTGCCCACGGGTTAGCGTTGGCATGTTTTGTCCTGCCCATTCAGTTGAGGAACGATGCCGAACATACCCGCCGCGGCCCCGACCGCGATCTGCTTCGACCTTGATGACACCCTCATCGACGACAACGCCGCGTCGTCCACGGGACTGCGCGCGGTCATGGAGCGGCTCGGCCACCCCGACTTCGCCGCGGCACGCACCCTGTGGGACGTGCAGACGGAGATCTCCTTCGGCGCCTACCTGCGCGGTGGGCTCAGCCTGGAGCAGCAGCGCCGCGAGCGCATCCGCGCCCTGGCCGTCCAGGCCGGCCACGCCGACATCGCCGACCAGCACTGCGACGAGCTCTACCACCTCTACCTGGACGCCCACCGCTCCGGCTGGCAGGTCTTCCCCGACACCCTCCCCGCGCTCAACACCCTGGCCTCCGCCGGGTACCGCCTCGCGGTGGTGACCAACGGGGTGGAGGCCCTCCAGCACGCGAAGATGCAGGCCCTGGAGCTGACCCCGTACTTCCACACCGTGGTCTGCGCCGACAGCGCCGGCGCCGGCAAGCCCGACCCCCGGATCTTCGAGATGGCCGCCCAGCGTCTGGGTGTGGACCCGCGTGCCTGCTGGCACGTCGGCGACCAGATCCAGTCCGACGGCGTCGGTGCCGTGGCCTCGCGGATGCGCCCGATCATGATCGACCGCCAGGGTCGCCAGCACCTGGAGGGCGTGACCACGATCGCCAGCCTCGACGAGCTGCTCCAGCTGGTGGGTCTGCCCAGCACAGCCGCCTCGGGGGCGCTGTGACGCCCTCCCCCGCCTCGGAGACGGCGCGCCGCGTCACCGTGCACCTGGTGTACTTGAGCGCGTCCGGCCCGGCTGTGCGCGGGCGGCGGCTGCTGTTCGGCGAGGACCCCGAGTCCGTGGCCCGCGAGCTCGGCGGCCTGCCCGGGGACGCCCCGCTCGTGGCCGTGGACGTGGTGACCGAACTCGCGTCCACTCCGGAAGGGCGACGGCTGCACGTCGACCGGGTGGTGTATGCCGAGCCCCGGGCCCTGGGCGCCTGGCCGTCCGTGCTCCCGACCGCCGGTCTGCTCCCCGCCGTCGGGGAGCTGGCCCCTGACGAGGATCCCGGTGACACCGGGCCGCGGATGAGCCGCCTGGCCTCCTACGGCATGGTCACCGATCCCCGGGGCCGCGTGCTGCTGTGCCTGATCGCCGAGGGCTTCCCCGGCGCGGGCGCCTGGCACCTGCCCGGAGGGGGTGTGGACGCCGGGGAGGACGTCCGCACCGCGCTACGGCGTGAGCTGGTCGAGGAGAGCGGACAGGACGGTGTCATCGGTGACCTGATCACCGTCACCAGCCACCGCCGCACGCGCCCCGGAGAACCGGAGATCCACGGCGTGTGGGTGTTCTCCCACGTGCACGTATCCCGTCCGGGTGAGCCCAAGGTGACCGAGAGAGCGGGGTCGACCGCCGACTGCGCCTGGTTCACTCCCGAGGAGCTGGCCGAGCTGCGTCTGTCGACGACGGCGCGGCGCGGGCTGGAGTTCCTGGTCAGGCACTCCCGGGGTCGTTCTCAGCGCCGCTGATCGCGGAGCCACCACAGGCCCGCGCCGGCGGCGAGCACGGCCAGCCCGGTGGCTCCCACAGGCAGGGGCAGGCTGCACGCCAGCACCACGCATCCCACCAGACCGGTGACCGGTACCAACAGGGGCGGACGGTTCTCGTGTGGGCCGAGCCGCAGCGCCGAGGCGTTGGTGATGGCGTAGTAGACCAGTACCCCGAAGGCGGAGAAGGCGATCGCCCCGCGCAGGTCGGTGAGAAGCACGAGTGCGGCGACCACGGCCCCCACGGCGACCTCCGCGCGGTGCGGTACCCCGTAGCGCGTGTGGACGGCGCCCAGGTACCGGGGCAGGTGACCGTCCATGGCCATCGCGGCCGTGGTCCGCGACACCCCCAGGACGAGGGAGAGCAGCGCCCCCAGGCTGGCGAGGGGC
>NZ_ANBC01000345.1:11098-19458 GCF_000341125.1 Nocardiopsis lucentensis DSM 44048
ACGACGGGGACCAGGCTGGGGAAGCCCGCCACCCGTACGGCGTCGACCAGCGGCGCGGTGCTCTCGGAGAGGCGTTCGCGGCCCAGCACGATGAGCACCCCGGTTCCCACGGCCAGGTACAGGGCCAGGACGCCGCCCAGGGACAGGCTGATCGCGCGGGGAATCGTCGTAGCCGGGTCCCGGACCTCACCGCCCAGGGTGGCCACGCGGGCGTACCCGGCGAAGGCGAAGAAGATCATCCCGGCCGAGCCGAGCAGACCGAAGGAGCCGGGCCAGGGGCCGAGCCCGTCCACCTCCAGGACCGCCCCCAGGCGCCCGCTGACGCCCATGGCCGCCAGGACGACGAGCAGGACCGCCAGCACGACGGCGACCAGGATCTTGGCCACGAACGTCGAGCGGTGCACGCCCCGGTAGTTCAGAGCGGTGAGCGCCGCCACGGCGGCCACGGCCACGGGCTTCTCCCAGCCGGGCAGGACGTAGGCGGCGAAGGTCATCGCCATCGCGGCGCAGGAGGCGATCTTGCCGACGACGAAGGACCAGCCCGCCAGGTAGCCCCACAGCTCGCTCAGGCGTTCGCGGCCATAGACGTAGGCGCCACCGGACTGGGGATGGCGGGCGGCCAGTCGGGCAGAGGAGATCGCGTTGCAGTAGGCCACCCCTCCGGCGAGGAGGATGGCGACGGGGAGCCAGGCTCCGGCGCCCACCACGGCCGGGGCGAAGACGGAGAACACCCCGGCGCCGAGCATCGCACCCGCGCCGATGGCGACCGCGTCAACGGTGCCCAGCACACGGGCGGGTCTGGCCTGGGCTCCGGAAGAGGTGGGCAACGGGCCTCCTTGGATCGGTGGAACGGTTCCGAGTCTGCCCGATGCGGGTGACCAACCCGTGCGGGCCACCCGTGGTGAGGGTGGCCACTTCCGGTCGGGCCGGTGACGTGCACCGGTTCCGGACATGGACGTTTCGTGTTCCGGGTCGGCCGGGCACGGCCTGGGCAGGAGAAGGCCCCCGGCACGTGGCCGGGGGCCTGGACTGCGTCCTTTCGGTCCTGCCGCTTCGCTTCGGCACGCCCGTCGCCCGCCACCGCCCGGGGCCGCTTCTCGACGGGGCGGGCCCCCTCAACGGACGCCTACGGCACGGCACCATCCATCAGCGCCCTGCCGACGCCCGAACGACACCCCCTCACGTGACCGTTCCACGGAGCGGACCCTCGGGCTTGTGTCCTGACGGTCGGGTCAGCTGGGCCGCCACGGTGTCCCGGTGTTCTCGTTGATGTCCTCCGCGGCTACCTGGCGGAGCTGGCGGGAGAGGTCGGACAGCGCACGCGAGACGGCGAGCTCCTCCCCGATCTCGGGAACGTCCATGTCCGCCGGGTGCTTCCTGGCCATACCGTGGCCCCTCAACGCCGTCCCGTCGTCGGCCACCAGACCGACCTCGGCCCACGTGCGCGCGACGTCGCCCTCGGCCTCCTCGGATACGACGACGTCGACATCCCAGCGCTTCGTCGTCTGCATGCTGCTCGCCCCCTCCGCCCGCGTGCCCGTGACGTCGGGCGTGTGCTCGATGTGCGCGTCCGGTCCCGGATACACGAGGGTGTCGTGGCCCTGTTCCGTGTCGAGCCAGTGCACCTGGTACGGCGGGGGGCCGTCGGCTCCACGCACGTCGGTCACGACCCCGGTCCGGCGATGGGTGTCGGCGCGCGGGCTCTCGACTACGAGTCGGTCACCTACATGTGCTCGCATGCTTCCCCCACAAACCTCGGCTACCTCCATCTTCTGCACTGAGTGAGGCCAGGTCCGGAGGCTTGGCCATTTCGTTTCTGGTGGTATGAGAGGTTTTTGCCCGGGGCACGGGAGTCTCCCGTCCCTGGTAGCGTCACGGCGTGGCCCAGCACTACTTCGACTCCGACCCCGACGCCGCCAGCCGTCCCTCGACGGCGGACCTGGTCCTGCCCGACCTGCACCTGCGGCTGCGCACCGACCGAGGCGTGTTCTCGCCGGACAAGGTCGACCTGGGCACGCGTGTGCTGTTGGAGACGGTGCCCGCGCCGCCCGCGGAGGGCCACCTGCTGGACCTGGGGTGCGGTTACGGGCCGATCGCCCTGACGATGGCCTCGCGCGCGCCCGGGGCGCGCGTCCTGGGCGTGGACGTCAACGCGCGCGCCGTGGGTCTGGCGCGACGCAACGCCGCCGACCACGGACTGGACCACGCGCGCTTCGCGGTGGTCTCCCCCGAGGGCGGGCTGGCCGCGGACCAGGGGCGGGAGTCACCGGAGGCGGCGGCCAGCGCCGAGGACCTGCTCGGGCCGTTCGACGCGGTGTGGTCCAACCCGCCGATCCGGGTGGGCAAGGGTGTGCTGCACGCGATGCTGCGGACGTGGCTGGGGCGGCTCACCCCCGGGGGCGTCGCCCACCTGGTCGTCCAGAAGCACCTGGGCGCGGACTCGCTCCAGCGCTGGTTGGACGCCCAGGGGCTGCCCGCCGAGCGCGTGGCCTCGCGCGCGGGGTTTCGCGTCCTGGCCGTCCGCCGGTCCGAGACCGCCTGAACGGACGTGAACTCCGTTTTTGCCTGTTGTGTCCCGGGCCGAGAGTGCGGTCCGGTCGGCTGACCGGTAACCTGTTGCGAACACCGGACCACCGGGATCATCCCGGAACAGACCCGCTGAGGAACACACCGCAGTTGAGCACGCAGTTGCGTCCCACGGACGTCAAACGCCTGAACCGCCAGTGGCGCAGGCGCACGGAGGGGCGACTCGCCCTCCTCGTCGAATCCGTCACCCAGCCCTTCAACCTGGGGTCGATCCTGCGCACCTGCGCGACCTTCGGCGTGGACCAGTTGTGGCTCACGGGCAACAGCGCGGACCCAGGCGATCCCAAGGTCGGCAAGACCGCCCTGGGCACGGCGGCCAAGGTGCCGCACACCCGTTTCGCGACCACCGGCGAGGCCCTGTCCGCGGCCCGCGGTGACGGTTACAAGGTGGTCGCCGTCGAGCTGGCCGCAGGGGCCGTGCCCCTGCACGCCGCCCCGCTGGAGCCGGACGTGTGTCTGGCCGTGGGCGCCGAGGACCACGGGTGCTCCCCGGCGCTGCTGTCGGGAGCGGACGCCGTGACCTACATTCCGCAGATCGGCCGGGTCGGATCGCTCAACGTCGCCGTGGCGACCGCGATCGCCCTGTCCGAGGCGCGCCGCCGTGAGTGGGCGGCCCTCGGCGGCGAGGCCGACGCCCCGGTCGGGGGCTGACCGGGGAACTTTTGAACCGGTCCGACTCGTCTTTCACTTCACCAGGACCACGTCAATCACACCCGACGCGCGAAGGCGCAGAGAGAGGAACAGTGGACCCGTCCCGAAGTACCAGCAGCATCCCCAGTGGATGCTGTGACCCAGACTCCGACGAGCCTCCTTCTTCGAGGGGCGCGTACCTTCGTAGGAACTCCGCCGAGCGGCGGACCCAGGCGGTGCGTGCCCGATGAGCACCGTCCTCAGTATCATCGCCGGCATCCTGGTGATCCTCGTGATCATCGCCGCGAACGGCTACTTCGTCGCCCAGGAGTTCGGCTTCATGGCCGTGGACCGTTCGCGTGTGCGGTCCCGGGCCGCGTCGGGGGACCCCGTCGCCCGACGTGTCAAGAAGGTCACCGACCGCACCTCGTTCATGCTCTCCGGGGCCCAGTTGGGCATCACCGTGACGGGTCTGCTGGTCGGTTACGTGGCCGAGCCGATGATCGGTCGGGGAATCGGTGAGCTCCTGGGGGTGACCGGTGTCCCCCTGGCCACCGGTATCGCCGTCGGCACCGTCCTGACCCTGCTGTTCTCGACCATCGTGCAGATGGTGTTCGGTGAGCTGTTCCCCAAGAACCTCGCGATCGCCAGACCGGAACCGGTCGCCCGTTGGCTGGCCCTGTCGACCGACGTGTACCTGAAGGTCTTCGGCCCCGTGATCTGGCTGTTCGACCAGGCCGCGGTCGTGCTGCTCAAGGCGGTGCGGATCACCCCGGTCGAGGACGTCCAGCACGCGGCGACGCCGCGTGACCTGGAGAGCATCATCGCCGAGTCGCGTGAGTCCGGCGACCTGCCCGCGGAGCTGTCCACCCTGTTGGACCGCACCCTGGACTTCCACGAGCGCACTGCCGGGCACGCGATGATCCCGCGGCCCGAGGTGGCCACCGTGGAGGAGAGCGACCCGGTGAGCCGGGTCGTGGAGCTGATGGCCTCCGACCACTCGCGCTTCCCGGTGTTGGGTGAGGGCGTGGACGACATCGTGGGCGTGATCTGCCTGCGCGACGTCCTGGCCCTGGGCGAACGCGACCTGGACGACATCAAGGTCACCGAGGTGGCCCGACCCACGGTCATGGTGCCGGTGTCGCTGGCACTGCCGGGAGTGCTGCGTCAGCTGCGTGAGGCGAACGAGGAGTTCGCCTGCGTGGTGGACGAGTACGGCGGCCTGGCCGGGGTCGTCACCACCGAGGACCTGGCCGAGGAGCTGGTCGGGGAGATCGCCGACGAGCATTCCCCCGACGAGGAGGCCCCGGCGCACCTGGAGGGCGAGGGCAGCTACATGGTGCCCGGCGCCCTGCACGTGGACGAGGCCGAGCGCCTGCTCGGCCTCGACCTGCCCGAGGGGGACTACGAGACCGTGGGCGGTCTGGTCATCCACGAGCTGCACCGCCTGCCCGAGGTGGGCGACCAGGTCGACCTCGTCCTGCCGCGTCCGGCCAGCGCCCACGACGGCGACCCGAACATGGCGCTGACGATGATCGTGAACTCGTTGCAGCGGCACGTCCCGCACACCGTGGAACTGCGGCTGCGCGAACTGGCCGACGAGGAGTCCCGGGAGGTGCGGGCATGAGTGACATGAACCCGTGGGTCGCGTTGGCCCTGACCGTGTTCATCATCGCGCTGAGCGCCTTCTTCGTGGCGATCGAGTTCGCGCTGGTGGCGGCGCGCCGCTACCGGCTGGAGGCCGACGCCGACCACAGCCTGGCCGCGCGCGCGGCGCTGCGCAACGCGCGTGACCTGTCACTGCTGCTGGCCGGGTCCCAGTTGGGGATCACCCTGTGCACACTGGCGCTGGGCGCGATCTCCAAGCCCGCCGTGCACCACCTGTTGGAACCGCTGTTCCACGGCCTGCCGCACGCGGTGTCCTCGACGCTCTCGTTCGTGCTGGCCTTGGTCATCGTGACCTTCCTGCACCTGGTGGTGGGTGAGATGGCGCCCAAGTCGTGGGCGATCTCGCACCCGGAGAAGTCGGCGAGGCTGTTGTCGGTGCCGATGCGTGCGTTCATGTGGTTCACCCGCCCGATGCTGGTCGCGGTGAACGGCATGGCCAACTGGTGCCTGCACCGGGTCGGTGTGGAGGCGGTGGACGAGATGTCGTCGGGGCACGACCCCGACGACGTGCGGGAACTGGTGGAGCACTCGGTCAAGGCCGGTGCGCTGGACACCGAGCGACGCGACCAGCTGGCCACCGCGTTGGAGGTCAACTCCCGCCCGCTGAGCGAGATCATCACCCCGAGCGAGGAGATCGCGTGGGTGGCACCGGACGCGGACCTGGAGGAGATCAAGCGGGTCTCCCGTTCCTCCACCCACCTGCGGCTGGTGGTGATGGATCGGGGCGAGCCCGTGGGTGTGCTGCACGTGCGTGAGGCCCTGACCTGCCCGCCCGGGACGACCGCGGCCGACCTGATGCGCCCGGTGCTCATGCTGCACGCGAGCACGCCGATGTACGCGGCGATGAGCATCATGCGGGACAGCCGCAGCCACCTGTCGCTGGTCGAGGAGGAGGGGGTCATCGGCCTGGTCACCCTCCAGGACATCCTGGACCGGCTGTTGCTGCTGGAGGCCGCCGCCTAGGCGCGCGGAACACACGAACGCGGGGGCGGGGGATGTGGATCCCCCGCCCCCGCGCCGTGTGCGCCCCGGAGTCAGCGCTCCGGGAGGGGCGTGTCTCAGGCCGTCTTCACGGTGAGGTTGACGTCGATGTTGCCGCGCGTGGCGCGGGAGTACGGGCACACCTGGTGGGCGGCCTCGACGAGCTTCTCAGCGGCGGCCTGGTCGGCGCCGGGGATGGTGACGGTCAGGTCGACGACGAGGGCGAAGCCGTCCTCGGCCTTGCCCAGGCTGACCTGGGAGTCGATGACCGAACCCTCGACGTTGGCCTTGGCCTCGCGGGCGACCTTCTTCAGGGCGCCGTGGAAGCAGGCGCCGTAGCCGACGGCGAAGAGCTGCTCGGGGTTGGTGCCGGGGCCGTCGTCGCCGCCCATGCCCTTGGGCACGGACAGGTCGACGCTGAGGCGGCCGTCGTCGGTCTTGCCGGTTCCGGCGCGACCCTCACCGGTGACGGTGGCGTTGGCGGTGTACAGGATGTCGACTGCCATGACTGCCTTTCTGTGCTCCGACGCGGGGTCGGAAGGTGACGGGTTGTCGGTGACGGTGCTCAGTCACGCGGGGTTCGGGATCCGATGGGCGCCCGACCGCTGGCGGCGGCCTCCACCGACCGGGTGATCTGGTCGAGGACCACCTTCAGCTCGCGCACCCGGTCCGCGGGCAGGTCGACGGCGCACAGCAGGCGGTCCGGAATGCCCCGGGCCCGTGCGCGCAGTCGCATGCCCTCCTCGGTCGCCGTGACCTCGACGACGCGTTCGTCGTCGGTCCCGCGCTCCTTGGTCAGGAGCCCGGCGGTCTCGAGTCGGCGCAGCAGTGGGGAGAGCGTGCCCGAGTCCAGGTGCAGTGCCTGGCTCAGCTCCTTGACGGTCAGCGTCCCCCGTTCCCACAGCGCGAGCATGACCAGGTACTGCGGGTAGGTGAGTCCCAGGTCGTCCAGGAGCTCCCGGTACAGCCCGGTCAGAGCTCGGGAGGCCGCGTACAGGGAGAAGCACAACTGGTTGTCCAGCGCGAGGGCGTCGCCCCCGTCGGCGTCGGCCATGGTTCCTCCCCTCACGTGCGTGGCACGTTCATCGATCGGCACCACCGTAACAGAGTTCAGTTGTGCACAACATGGTTTTGCACAACTTTTTTGACCGCGTGTCGGCCCCCGATTCCCGGAGAGAGCCGTGGTCACGGCGTCCAGGCCTCGGCCTCGGTCAAGGCGGTCGTGACGACGGTGGTGTCGATGGTGACCACGGCCATCTCCCACTCCCGGTCCCCCGCCCGAAAGGAGACGACACGTACGTCCCCGAGGAGGAACTCCAAGAAGGAGCTGGGTCCTCGCACGTCGAGCACCTCGCGGGGCGAGGGAACGGAGATCGGTTCGGCGTACGGGCGCAACGGTCGCCACCGTCGCCAGGTGAGGCGTTCGGGGGCGGCGAGGTGCATCACCAGCAGGCCCTGCCGCAGGAAGCGACCATGCCGCAGATGGGCTACCGCGCGTAGGGGGAGGCCCTGCCGCAGGTCGCTCAGGTCCCGCTCGGCGGTCGCGGGGTCGCCGCCCCTGAGCCCCCGCCACCCGTCCTCGAGGGCGTCCGTGAAGAATCTGGTGCCAGCGGTGTTGCGCGGTTGGGGGATCATACGCGGCCTCCGGTCGACGTTCGCGGTTCCGGGGCAGCCTACGGGCCCTGCGGGGAGGCGAGGCGCTGCGCGGGAGTCTCCGACGACAGGCCGACCGCTGTGACCCGGCGGCGCGAAAAGCCGTGGGCGCGGTGCACGCGTGCCTGTTACACAGGAACGCATCGAAGGGAAGAGGCTTGGAGACGGTGTTCCTGTACGAGTGGGTTGATCCGCACTACCACTTCACTCCGATCAACGGAGTCCACGAGGACGAGGCGTGGCTGCGGATCACCCGCGACGAAGCAGGCTGGTGGGTGGATTCCCTGGGCGGCGTGCGTTCGTCCTTGCTCAACGGCGCACGGGGGGCGGCTGATCTGGCCCGGTGGATGCTGGAACCGCTGCGCGCGGACTGGCCCGTCCACGAGAAGGACTTCCCGGTTGTCGAGCGCACCCCCGTGGGACCTGTCGACAAGGGCGGATACCGCTACTTCGAGGATGTGGAGATCTACATCGGCCGTGAGGCCTTGAACGGCCCCGAGTGCCTCTCGGTCCAGGTCATGGGCATCATGGTCAGACCGGACGGGTGGGAGGGAGGATACGACCCCAACACCAGCCCGGAGTGCCCCTCGATCGACCGCCCGGCGCTCGATGCCCAGGCGCGGCGGCTGCTCGCCGCAGCGGAAGGAGAACTCGACGCCGAGCACGTGACTCACCAGGGGCCGCTGTAGGGGCCCGTCGACGACCGGAGCCCGGAACGTCCTCATGATGGGAACCGCGGCGGTGGCGCACGTATCCGGCGCTCAACATCACGTGCGCAGGGGCATCCCGAAGGGGACGGCCCACCGCCACGCGCGAGCCCGCCGGGCCACCCCGGCACCCGG
>NZ_ANBC01000346.1 GCF_000341125.1 Nocardiopsis lucentensis DSM 44048
TTCCAGGAGTCGGAGCCGGATTCGCGTCCGCCTCCGGTGTCCTTCTCACCACCGAAGGCTCCGCCGATCTCAGCGCCGGAGGTGCCGATGTTGACGTTGACGATCCCGCAGTCCGAACCCGCCGAGGACAGGAAGCGCTCGGCCTCAGCCTGATCCTGGGTGAAGATCGCCGACGACAGCCCCTGGGGTACGCCGTTGTGCAGCGCCACCGCCTCGTCCAGGGTGCGGTACGTCAGGACGTACAGGATCGGCGCGAAGGTCTCCTCCTGGACGATCTCAGCCTGCCCGGGCATCCGCACCACGGCGGGGTCCACGTAGTAGGCGTCCGCGCCGGCCTCCTCCAGACGGCGGCCGCCGCCGACCAGCACGTCGCCGCCGTCGGCCTTGGCCTGGTCCAGCGCCTTGACCATGCCGGAGTATCCGCGCTCCCCGATCAGCGGACCGACCAGGGTCGACTCCTCGAGCGGATCGCCGATCCGCTCCCGGAGCTGCTTGTAGGCGTCGACGATGCGCTCGGTGACCTCGTCGGCCACGTCCTCGTGCACGATCAGGCGGCGCAGCGTCGTGCACCGCTGCCCGGCCGTCCCGGCGGCGGCGAAGACGCTGCCGCGCACCACCAGGTCCAGGTCGGCCGACGGGGTGACCACGGCCGCGTTGTTGCCGCCCAGCTCCAGCAGGCACCGGCCCATCCGCGCGGCGACCCGGGGGCCGACCGTCCGGCCCATGGCGACCGATCCGGTGGCCGACAGCAGCGCCACCCGCGTGTCGTCCACGAGCGCCTCGCCCACCTCGCGGCCGCCCAGCACCACGGTGTGGACGTCCGAGGGCGCGCCGACGTCGGCGGCGGCGCGCATGAGCAGCCCGTGGCAGGCCAGCGCCGTGAGCGGGGTCAGGTCGGAGGGCTTCCACACCACCGTGTCGCCGCAGACCAGGGCCACGCACGTGTTCCAGGCCCACACGGCGACGGGGAAGTTGAACGCCGTGATCACGCCGACCACGCCCAGGGGGTGCCAGGTCTCCATCAGGCGGTGGCCAGGGCGTTCGGAGGGCATGGTGCGCCCGTACAACTGTCGGGACATGCCCACGGCCAGGTCGCAGATGTCGATCATCTCCTGGACCTCGCCGAGGGCCTCGGAGGTGATCTTGCCAGCCTCGATCGTCACGAGTTCGGCCAGGTCCGCCTTGTGCTCCCGCAGCAGTTCACCCAACCGCTGGACGAGCCTGCCGCGCTCGGGCGCGGGCGTGTCTCGCCAGGTGGCGGTGAAGCACTCGTGGGCGGCCCCGACGGCCCGCTCCGCGGAGGCGGGGGTGTCGAACTCGACGGGGAAGAGGATCTGGCCGGTGATGGGTGTTCTCGCCACTCCGGCCGCGCCGATCGGCTCGCGCAGGCGGTCGACTCCGCACCGTTCCAACGCGGTCCGCGCGCGGTCGGCGAGGACGTCGGTGTCGGGAAGGGCGCCAGTGTGCATGTGTTGCTCTCTCCGTTGAGAGGGACGTGCTGTCGGTTCTCACACTGCCAACTTCGGGGCCGGTGGTCCACCCCCGGTGTCGAGGTTGTGGACAACGGCGGTGGGTCCCCCCACAGCCGCCGGGCCCGGTGACGTTACACTCGACCGGCCCGTTTTCCGCGCATCGCGCCCGCCCCCCGACACAGACAGGGAACCGTGCAGCACGACACCACCCCCGAAGAGGTCCGAGCCGAACTCCCCCAGCCCGGACGGATCCTGGCGCGATCCGGGTTCGCCGCCGCCGAGCCCCTGTTCACCGCCGACCTGGCGGCCAGTACCGACCTCGGCCAGGCCAGGGAGGCGGTCGCCGCGCACGCGTCGCGCCTGTGGACCGAGGCGACGCGCGCGGAGTCCGGGGACACCGACGACCGCCCCCTGTACTGGGCCCGTCTGGTGCTCTCGGCGCGGCTGCGCGCCTGGCGGCCCGGTTTCGCCCTCGGCGACGGTCAGCGCGCGGACCTGCTGCGGCTGTTGGAGTGGGAGTCTCGGGGCTTCTCCGACATCGACTTCCCGCCGGGAGAACGCTGGGCGCGGATCGTGGTGACCGGTTTCGACCCCTTTCACCTGGACGAGGACGTGGAGTGCTCCAACCCCTCCGGGGCCGCCGCGCTCGACCTGCACGGGTGGACCTTCCCGGTGGGCGAGCGCACCGCCGTGGTACGTGCCGCGATCTTCCCCGTACGCTGGTCGGACTTCGACGAGGGTGTGGTGGAGCGGGCCCTGGGCCGCCACCACGCCGACGCCGACGCGGTGGTCACCCTGAGCCGGGGGCGTCCCGACCGGTTCGACCTGGAGGTGTGGAACGGCGTGTGGCGTGGTGGCGGCACCGACAACGAGGGGCGTGCCGCCACGGGCCGCGCCCCGGTGACGGGCCCGCAGGCGCCCGAGTGGACACGCTCCTCCCTGCCGTTCGAGCGGATCATCGAGCGCGCCGCGGGCCACTACCCGGTGGTGGCCAACAGCGAGGTGGTCGAGGTTCCGGCGGGGTCGAAGGAGGGGGTCCGCCGCCCACAGGGCCCCACGGAGGGATCGGCCGCCCGCGCGGGCGGCGGCGGGGACTACCTGTCCAACGAGATCGCCTACCGCAACACCCTGTTGCGTGACCGTTCGGGCCGGTCGATCCCCGCGGGCCACGTGCACCTGCCCCGGACGACGGCACCGGCCGAGCACACGGAGGTGCTGGCACGGCTCCGGGAGATCGTGGCGGCCGTGGTCGACTGATTCGTGACACCCCTGCCAGGCGTGTCGCGTTACGGCTAATCCGGGCGGGATTTTCGATATGGTCCCTGTCGTGGCTGTCACCTCACTGCGACGCAACGTAACCGCCGGTGTGGCCCTGGGACTCCTGCTGGTCCCCGGCTGCCACGCCGCCGAGCACAGGCTGCCCCATGCCGAGGCGATCAGCCTCCCGTTCTCCGACGTGCCGGGGGCGGCCGTCGGCGAGCACGTGGTGGAGACCGACCACAGCGTGGTCGGCTACCGCTACCCGCTCCTGGGCGCGGGCCACCCGCTCACCGAGGAGGTGCGCACCGTCATGGCCGCGCGGCAGACCGCGTTCCTGGAGGAGTTGTCCGGAAGCGGGCGCCCCGAACTGCGGCAGGACGTGTCCCTGCTCGCCGCGTCCCAGGAGGTCGTCGGAACGAGGCTGACCGCCGTGTCCACGGCGGGCATGAGGGAGAGCCGGGAGTCCTCCACGCTGTGGTTCGACGCCGGCAGCGGGGCGGTCCTGCCGTGGACGGCCCTGTTCCGTGACGAGGAGGCCGTCGAACGCGTTCACGTCCTCCTGGCCGACGTGCTGCGGGAGGACTACCACCTGCCCCTCGCCGACCTCCCCGGGGTGGTCGGCGAGGCCGCCCTGCGCGCCGCGGAGGAGCCCGGGGCCGTGGAGGAGGCCGAGGGGGACGAGTCCTCGCCCGACACCGCCGGAGCCGCGGGGGCCGGAGCGGCCCGGGACGGCGCGCCGTCCGGAGCGTTCGACGCCGAGCGGGCGCGGGAGGTCGCGGACGCGTGGTCCGGGTCGCCCCTGGAGGACGTCGCGTTCAGCACGGCGGGCGGGCTGACCGTGCGTATGGATCCCACGCAGGTGCCCGGGGCCGGCCAGGTCTCGGACGTGATGCTTCCGGTGGAGCCGCAGCAGGCCGAGGAGCTCCTGTCCGAGTTGGGCTTCCACGCCCGCGAGGCGGCGCTGTCGGGTCCCGACCCGGACGTCTTCCTCGAGGAGGGGCCGTCCGCCGAGGGCGGCACCCTGGACTGCGAGCGGCTCAAGTGCGTGGCGCTGACCTTCGACGACGGCCCCGGTGAGCACACCGACGCGCTCATGGACACCCTCGCCGAATACGACGCCCAAGCGACCTTCTACGTCCTGGGTTCTCTGGTGGAGGAGTTCCCCGAGGCCCTGGAGCGAATGGCCGCCGAGGGGCACGAGCTGGGCAACCACACGTGGGAGCACGACGACCTGAGCGGCATGTCGGCCAAGGACATCGAGGCGGACATGGCGCGCACCAACGCGGCGGTGCGCGACGTGATCGGTGTGGACCCGCCGTCCATGCGGCCGCCCTACGGCGCGTTGAACGGGACCGTGCGCGAAACGGTCGGCCTGCCGATCATCCTGTGGGATGTGGACACGTTGGACTGGCGCAGCCGGAACACCGACGAGGTCGCCGAGCACGCGATCTCGCACAGCACGTCCGGCAGCGTGGTGCTCTTCCACGACATCCACGAGTCGTCCGTCCGGGCGATCCCGGACGTCCTGGACGAACTGCACCGCCAGGGGTTCCACTTCGTGACGGTCACCGAACTGTTCGAGGCGGGGCTGGAGCCCGGCGACGTGTACACCGACGCCCGGCACGAATGAGACGCGCGGCCCGGGGCGGGCTCCGGGCCGCGCGGTCGTCGGGGCCGCGCGGCCGGACCGGGTCAGAGCATGCGGCGCAGGACGCGCTCCTTGAGGTCGGTGATGGGCGCGTAGGCGACCCGCATGGTGTCCAGGAGCAGGGACTTGTCGAGCACCGACTTGGTGTGCGAGAAGGTGTCGATGGAGGCCGCCGCGTGGTAGGCGCCCATGCCGCTCTCACCGACGCCGCCGAAGGGCAGGTCGGGAACGGCCAGGTGGGCGATCGGCAGACCGAAGGCCAGCGCCCCGGAGGAGGTCTGGGTGGTCAGTCGGCGCTTGGTCTCCTCCGAGTCGGTGAACGCGTACAGGGCCAGGGGCTTGTCGCGCTCGTTGACGAAGGCGATGGCCGCGTCCAGGTCGGGGACCCGCACGACGGGCAGGACGGGGCCGAAGATCTCCTCGGCCATGACCGGGGTGTCGGCGGTGACGCCGCCGAGGACGGTCGGGGCGAGGTAGAGGGCGTCGCGGTCGTGGTCGCCCCCGGCGACGACGGTGCCGGAGCCGAGCAGGGCGGTGAGCCGGTCGAAGTGGCGTTCGTTGATGATCCGGCCGTAGTCGGGGCTGGTGCGGGGGTCGTCGCCGAACATCTCGGTGATGGCGGCGGCCAGCTCGCGCTCCAGTTCGTCGGCGGTGTCGCCGACGGCCAGGACGTAGTCGGGGGCCACACACGTCTGTCCGGCGTTGGTGTACTTGCCCCAAGCCAGGCGGCGGGCGGTGGCGGCCAGGTCGACGCCGGGTTCGACGATGACGGGGCTCTTGCCGCCCAGCTCCAGGGTGACGGGGGTCAGGTGTTTGACGGCCGCGGCCATGACGATGCGGGCGACGGCACCGTTGCCGGTGTAGAAGATGTGGTCGAAGTGCTGTTCGAGCAGGGTGGTGCTCTCGGGGATACCGCCCTCGACGACCGCGATCGCCTCGGCGTCCAGGTAACGGGGCAACAGCTCGGCCAGGACGGCGGAGGTGGCGGGGGCGAGCTCGCTGGGCTTGACCAGGGCGGTGTTCCCGGCCGCGATGGCGCCGACCAGCGGCGCCAGGGACAGGTTCACCGGATAGTTCCACGGCGCGATGATCAAAACGGTGCCCAGGGGTTCGCGGACCCGGCGCGCCCTGGCCGGGGCGAGCGCCATCGGCACGGAGACCCGCTGGGGGCGCAGCCACGACGCCAGGTGTCTGAGGGTGTGGTCGATCTCGTTGACCACGAATCCGATCTCGGTGGTGTGTGCCTCGACCGGGCTCTTGCCCAGGTCGGCCTTGAGTGCCCTCTCCAGGGCGGGGCGCTCCTCGGTGAGCAGGCGGCGCAGGGCGCGCAGCTGGTCGCGGCGCCAGGTGAGGGGTTTGGTGCGACCGTCGGCGAAGGCGGTGCGCAGGCGGTCGACGATCCCGGGGATCGCGGAGGTGTCGGTCAGCGGTTCGCTGGGGGCGTGGATGTCGGTCATGGGCTGATACTAAACGAAACTGTTTCGTTTCCAACAGGTCGGCTCGCATAGGATTCCGGGCATGACCACGGACCATCTGCCCGAAGCGTCCGCCGCCCCCGCACGGGGGCGGCCACGGGACGCCGCCCGGGACCGCGCGCTGATGGACGCCACGCTCACCGAACTCCAGCTGCACGGGTACAGCGGCCTGACCACGGCCGCGGTCGCCAAACGGGCCGGAGTCTCCACGGCCACGCTGTACCGGCGCTGGCGGTCGAAGGAACACCTGGTGGTGGGGGCCGCCCAGGCCTGGGCCGAGGACCTGGGGCCCGACCTGGACACGGGGAGCCTGGAATCGGACCTGAGCCGGGTGCTGCACGACAAGGCCCGGGCGCTCGACGGCCCCTCGGGGCGGCTGCTGCGGGCGGTCGTGGGCGAGGCCGCGCACAACCGGGCGCTGGCGGACGTGCTGTTCGACGCGTTCGTGATGCCGCTGCAGAACCGGGTGGCGGCGCTGTTGGAACGGGCCGCCGAACGCGGAGAGATCGCGCCCGTGGCGGACCCGGTGGTGGTCGGCGAGATGGTGATCGGCCCGATGGTCACGCACACGTTCCTCATCCCGCACGTGCCCGGGGCCGACCCGGGCGCGGACATGGCCGACCGACTGCTGCCGTACCTGATGCGCGCCCTGGGCGCGCAGGGGTAGCCGGTGGTCGACCGGGCGTGGGCCACCTGGAACCGGCCGTTCCCGGTGGGGTACGCGCTGACGCGCCGTTCCTGGAAGGGGCCGCCGCAGCTGTGGGGGCGGTGCGCGGACGCCGAGGACCTGTTCGTCGCCCCCGGGGACGCGGCGGGGAGTCCGTTCCGGCTCATCGGCTGCGA
>NZ_ANBC01000347.1 GCF_000341125.1 Nocardiopsis lucentensis DSM 44048
CGATCGCGCCCCGGTCGGAGTGGACCTGTGTCCCCTGGACGCGAACGGGCGGGAGATGCAACGGTTCCCGGTCACCCTGGACACGGCGGGCGCCCGGCCGTCGGCGACGGGCGGCGCGCTCCTCGACATCCCCGTCGTCGCCGGGGACGGCGAGCGTCCCCCAGTGACCGCGCGACCGGTGTGGGACCTGTGGCGCGAGGGCGTCCCGACTTCCCCCAACCAGTGGACCGCCTTCTCCACCGAGGGCAGGAACGCCTGGCTCCGACTGGCGCTCCACCTGTACTTCACCCGCGCCGACGCCCCGCTCCCGCGCTCGGGGGGCGAATACCACCTCGACGGCCGCTCCGTCACCGACGTCCCCGGACTGCACTGCGCCCTGGGCGAGGCGCTCAACGGCCCCGGCGGCTACTACGGATGGGGCATGGACGCGATGTGCGACTGCCTGTCCGGCGGGTTCGCCGTCGAGCCCCCCTTCCGGCTCGTGTGGCACGACGCCCGCGCCTCACGGCGCGCACTGGCCGACGTCCGCCTCGCCCCCGAGGGGCGGCTCGGCTACTTCGACGACGTCTTTCGCGCACTGCGGCATTTCGGCGTCACCGTCGAGCTGCGTTGAGCCCGCACACCCCACTCTTCCGTGTGACCCTGATCATAGTTTGCGAGGGTCGCAGTACCGCCTTCCTCGGCAGACCTCTCCCCCGCCACCTCACTCCCGGTGAAGCGACGGTCATGCGGGGGTAAGGCACGCGGCAACTGGAAAGGAGTCGGGAGGACCGTCGAGAGTGTTCCGCTCTGGGGAGGAAGAGCCGGGTGGACGAGCCCCCCTTGTACCTGCGACCGCGGCTGGAACCGCCGCTGGCGCCCCTCCTGGACTCGTCCGACCTCCTCCACACCCTGGCCGACGCGCTCGGCTCCCCCCTCGACGTGCTGTTACCCGACCGGATCGCGGCCAACGCCGAACGCTTCGCCGACGTCCGCCGGACCCACCGACTGGACGGCCGCGAGTTCTTCGCGCACAAGGCCAACCGCTCCAGCGCCCTGGTCCGACGGCTGGCGGCGACCCGCGCCGGGATCGACGTGGCCTCCCTCGGCGAACTACGGCACGCGCTCGGCGCGGGGTTCACCGGCGACCGGATCGTGGCCTCCGGCCCCAAGGACACCGCGTTCCTGTGGTTGGCCGCGCTGGTGGGCGCCGCCGTCCACGTCGACGGTCCCGCCGAGCTGGACACCCTGGCCGCACTCGTGCGCGAGCACCGGCTGTCCCCGGTGCGCGTCCTGGTCCGGCTGTCCGGATTCACCGCGCCGGGGGTGGCGATCCGGTCGCGCGAGAGCCGCTTCGGCGTCCCCGCCGCCGCCCTGGACGGCCTGTTGGACGACCTGGAGCGGCACCGCGACGCGATCGACCCCATCGGCACCGCCTACCACCTGGACACCGTCAGCCTCGACGAGAAGGCCGTCGCCCTCGAAGGCTGTCTGCACGCGATGAACGCCCTGCGCGCCCGGGGCTTCCAGCCCAGGATCGTCGACGTCGGCGGCGGGTTCGGCGTGGGTTACGTCGACGACCGGGACGAGTGGGACCGCTACACCACCGAACTGACCCGCGCCGTCCTGGGCGAGCGGCCCGCGCTGACCTGGGGCGGGCACGGCTACGGCCTGCGCGCCGAGGGCGGCACCGTGCGCGGTTCGCTGGGCCTGTACCCGGCGCACCGGCCCGACGCGGGCCCCGCCTACCTGGACGCCCTGCTGTCGCGGACCGCGCCGACCCTGGGCCGCACGCTGGGCGGCCTGCTGCTGGAGAACCTCTACGACCTGTACGTCGAACCGGGCCGCGCCCTGCTCGACCAGTGCGGGCTGACCCTGGCGCGCGTGTTGGAGACCCGCACCACGAAGGCGGGGGAGCCGATGCTGCGGCTCCCCCCCCA
>NZ_ANBC01000348.1 GCF_000341125.1 Nocardiopsis lucentensis DSM 44048
CCACGGCGTGCTCGTCGATCCACTGCTGTTGGACGGGGAGGGCACCGGACCCGCCGATCCCTCCGGAGCCAAGGAACCCGTCGGCGTCTTCCTCACCGGCAGCCTGTGCCTGGAGAGCGACCTGATCACCCGGCGCAAGGTCTTCCTGCCCCGCCCTCCCAGGCCGGGCGACCTCCTGGCCTTCGCCAACACCGCGGGCTACTGCATGGACTTCGCCGCCACGCACGCCCAACGCCAGCCCCCCGCGCGCAAGGTCGCGGTCGGCGGGGCGCCGGGGCGCTGGCGGTGGACGCTCGACGAGGAATACTGGCCGGTCCCGCGTTCGGAAGGAAGGTCGGCGTGAGGTATGACAACATCACCGACGCCATCGGCGACACCCCGCTCGTGCGCATCGACCCCGCCGTGCACGGCCTGCGCAACATCGACCTGTACGCGAAGCTGGAGATGCTCAACCCGTTCGGGTCGGTCAAGGACCGGGCGGCGTGGAACATGGCACGCCCGGATCTGGCCCGGGCCCAGCGATCCGGCGCCACGGTCGTGGAGCTGTCCAGCGGCAACACCGCCAAGGCGCTGGCCGCCATCGCGGGCATGCACGGTCTTCCGTTCCGCAGCGTGACCAACCGGATGCGGGTGCCGGAGATCAAGGACCTGCTCCTGTTGCTGGGCGCGAGGATCGAGGAGTTGCCCGGGCGCACCGAGTGCCTGGACCCGACGCTGACCGACGACCCGCTCACCCTCATCCACCAGGAGCTGTCCGCTCCCGACAGCGCCCACCTGCACACCGACCAGTACTTCAATCCGCGCAACGCCGACGCGCACGCGGCGGGGACGGGGCCGGAGATCGTCGCCGACCTGGACGGGCGCGCCCCGGAGTACTTCGTGGCGTGCGTGGGCACCGCGGGCTCCTCCACCGGTGTGGCGCGGGTGCTGCGCGACCACGACCCGGGAACGCGTGTGATCGGGCTGGTCGGGTCCAAGTCCGACTTCATCCCGGGCATCCGCACCATCGACGAGGTGCACGAGGTGGGACTGTTCGACCCGCAGGTGTACGACACGATCGAGGACGTCAGCGCCGAGGACGCGGTCGAGGGGATGCTGACGCTGGTGCGCCGGTGCGGGATCCTGTCCGGACCGACCGGCGGCGCGGCCTACTTCGGGGCCGTGCGCCACCTGCGCGGGGTCGACCCGACGCTGACCGGGCGGGCGAGCGCCGTGTTCATCGTGTGCGACCGATGCGAGAGCTACCTCAGCTACGTGCGGCGGCTGCGCCCGGACCTGTTCCACCGGCCACCCGAAACCAACTCGGTGGCGAGCCTGACCGAGGAGGAGGTGCGCGCCGCCCCGGCGCTGGACGTGGCGAAGGCGCGCGCCTGGATCGCGGAGGAGCGGCCGTTGGTGGTGGATCTGCGCAGTCCGTTCGCCTACGCGGCGCTGCACGTCGAGGGGTCGGTCAACATCGTGGACGAGCTCTTCGACGAGATGCTGCGCGCGGGGCTGCCGTTCAGCACACGCCAGCCCGTCCTGCTGGCGTGCCCGGTGGGCGAGCAGTCGGCGCGCTACGCCGCCCTGCTGACGCGGATGGGCCACACCGACGTGCACAGCCTGGCCGGGGGCATCATCGCCTGGCGCGACGCGGGCGCGCCGTTGGTGCGTGATTGAGGTGGAGCGGTCGTGGGAGGACCTCACGGACTGGCAGCGGTCCCTGCGTGAGCAGTTCCCGATCATCACCGCCCACCCGGACCTGGCCTACCTGGACAGCGCGGCCACGTCGCAGAAGCCGCGCGCGGTGCTGGAGGCGGTGCGGGAGTACCTGGTGGGCGGCAACGCCAACGCGGGGCGCGGCACCTACCCCTGGGCCAACGCGACGACGGCGATGGTGGAGCGCGCCCGCGAGCGGGTCAAGGCGTTCCTCGGCGATCCGGAACCCGGGCGGTCATCCGTGCACTTCGTCAGCGGAACGACCGAGGGGCTGCGCAGGATCGCCCTGGACTGGCTGACGGAGCTCCTCGATGACGGAGACGAGATCGTCGCGCCGTTCGCCGACCACCAGGCCAACCTGTCGCCGTGGCTGGAGGCGCGCGACGCGCTGGCCCGGCGCGGGGTCGGGGTGCGGGTGGTGGAGATGCCGAGGCAGGCCGGGTCCGGTGACTACGACACCGAAGCGCTGGCCGGGGTGGTCGGGCCCCGGACGCGGTTCGTGGCGCTCACTCACGTGCACCACGTCTACGGGGGCGACATGAACGTCCACCGGGTGCGCGAGGCGGTCGGCCCGGACGCGGTGGTCTGCCTGGACGCGGCGCAGAGCGTGGGCCACCTGCCGGTGTCGGTGGCCGAGCTGGACGTGGACTTCGTGGTCTTCTCCGGGCACAAGGCGCTGGCCCTGCCCGGAACGGGAGCGGTGTGGGCGCGGCGGGCACGGGGGCCGCGGTTCTCCCCCAGCGGGTGGGACGGCACACCGAACACGGTGGGGATCGCCAGCCTGGCGACGGCGCTGGACTGGTTGGACGCGGCCGGGCTGGAGCGGATCGACCGCTGGTGCGCGGGGCTGGCGGCCCGGCTGACCGAGGGGTTGCTCGAACTGGCCGCCTTCGAGGTGCTGGGGTGCCAGCTGAGTCTGGCCGGCGACTCCCCCGTGCAGCGACGCGCGTCGATCGTCGCGTTCCGGCACGAGCGGATCGACTCGGGCGATCTGGGGTTCGTCCTGTACAGCCACGGGTTCATGGTGCGCTCGGACAGCCACTGCCAGGCGGGGGCGGAGCCGGGGGACGGGTCGGTGCGGGTGAGCCTGCACGTGTACAACACCGTCGAAGAGGTCGACGGGCTGTTGGCGGTCCTTCGGGAACTGTGAACATGGAAACCACTCCCAGAAAACTACCCAACGCGCTACTCTCTCCACCATGAGTGACGTTGCTTACGAGCCCCGCATGGAGCCCCGCCAGGTGGCTCCCCAGCTGAACACCGCCCTGGCCGCCCTGCACGACAAGGCGGTGGGATTCCTCGACCCCCTGTTGACCGAACTCGTCCTGGTACGGGCCGCCCAGCTGAACGGCAACGCCCACGGCGTGGACGTGCACACGGCGGCCGCCGCCGGGAAGGGCGAGAGCGACCGCCGCCTGCACGCGATCACCGTGTGGCGGCAGACCGACCTGTTCACGCCCAAGGAGCGGGCGGCTCTGGAGCTGACCGAGGCGATGACGGTCACCGGCCGTGGACCCGTGCCCGACGCGGTGTGGGAGGAGGCCAGGGCGCGGTTCAGTGAGGGCGAGCTGGCGCACCTGCTGTTCTCGATCGCCTCGGCCAACGCGGTGAACCAGGTGGACGTGGCGGTCGGTCGTCGGCCCGAGTGATTTGGGGCGTGTGCGTCGGGGGCGCGGCCGAGGTCTTCGCCGGGCGCGTCCCCGTTCGCGTCATGTGGTGTGGCAAACCGAACGGCCCCTTTACGACGTAGATTCATTGTCGATGAGGTCATCCGAACCCCTGCCATCCCTGACCGCCGAGATCAGCCGGACGGCGCCCTCGTGGACCTCTCGAACGCGGTCAGCAATCACTGACCGCGCAGGTCGTACGGAAGGGGTCCCACGGGCTCGGAGCCGCTGCGCGCGATCAGGTCGATGTCGTCCACGACGCCTCCGCTCAACCGGGAGAGCTGCTCCCACTCCCATCAGGCGGTGAGCACCACGTCCGACGGGCCTCGATCCGCATCCGCTCGACCTCCTCGTGCAGCAGCGCGATCCGGGCTAGGTCCCGCGCGACGATCCATTCCTGCTCACGCAAGCCGGCCCGGCGTCGAAGCCCGAGATCCGGCGGAGTCTCTCCCACTCCCCGTACCCGAGATCGGCCGGAGCGACATACCGGTCCACGGGCACGAAGTACACGGACGAGGAGGAAGGGAAGGAGGGCGATCCCGAAACTGCGCATCCCTCCCTCCACAGGGACCATATGAGTCCGAAGGCGAGGATCGTCACCTCCCCCCTTGAACCCGCCCTGCGACAGTCGCGGCGGAATATCGAGGAACAGACCCACAAAGCCCACCGCGATGGCGAGCATCGACCGGGCAAGGGCGCAATCGCACACGGTCATCGCGACCAGGGTGAGGGTAAAGGTCACCCCGCCGGAGATCAGACGCTTCCGACGTGTGCGCAGGAGTCGTGGCCGGTCCCCTTACGACACCTCCCGGATCTCGACGGTGGGCGCGCGAAGGCGGTCGAGCGTCTCCTAGGGCAGAGTCGGGTCGAAGACGGTGCGGGGAACCTCGTAAGCCGCATCGGGGGATCGAGACCTTGCTTGCCCTCGCGTGTCGCAGGCGAGTGTCCTGTCGGGGGCGCGGTGTACGGCCAGACGGTTGCGGCGCCGCGTCCACCACCCGCCGAAGGAAACGGACGGATCCCCGCAGGTGCGACACCTGCCCTGGACATGGTTCGTTTTTCGAACACGCCACCGGGGGACCGAAAGGACTCTACGGGCGTCGGAGGACGTGTCGAGAAGACAACTCAACTGACAACGTGAGAACAACCTCGTCACTCACGTTCGTGGAATGGACGCTCCCGTTGCTCGACTCGATTCCCCGTACTCGGCGGCCCCGCGAAGATCTTCGCCAACGCCACATGCAGCGAGAACGCGCAGTGCCTCGAATTCAAGGCGCCCCGACCCGCCCACGTCCCATCGGACCGCATCCTCCAGCGATCGGATCACCTCGCCCACACATGACGATAACTGAGCACTCTGGTCGAAGACCGTGGTGCACCGACGACCCGACTCGACCGGTACCGGTGTTCGCCACGGTGGCGCTACGGTCCCACTCGGGCCTTTGCCCGAATCTCGATGCGTGCCCTCGCAATAGAAGCATTTATCGAGGTGATTTCGATAGTCACGCAGCACCGGTGGACAAGTCTTTTGCCGTTAACGCATCCTGAGACGAAAGCGCACCGCCCGACCACAGAACGGGCACAGAGATGCGAATCGATTAGAGGTGGAGGTGGATGCGATGTCGACAGACCGAGATGACGGGCAAGAACCGGCCGGGCAGCGGACATATCCGTACCGCGGGCGGGATGAGTTGACCACGAAGGACTCCGCGTGGTTCCACGGTCGGGGAACGGTGGTCGATGAGGTGCTCACCGCGTTACGTCGTCGACGGCTGGTGCTGTTGGTCGGCCCATCGGGCAGTGGCCGGTCGTCTCTCGTCCAAGCAGGGGTGCTACCGGCCCTGGCTGACGGTCTCCTTCCCGACAGCGACCGCTGGCTAGCTGTCTCGACCCGGCCGGGTCGAGACCTGGTGGCCGAACTGAATCAGACCGGCCTGCCCGGAGCCGCAGGGGAGGGCATCGGGCACGCGGCCGAACGCCGCCTTGCGCGTGAACCCGATCATGATCACCTGCTCCTGATCATCGACCGGTTCGAGGACTTCCTCGCCCAGTCCACGGCCCCGGACGTGGCCGCCGAGTTGGCAACCTTGACGAGCGACCATCCGACGGTCCACCTTCTCCTGGTCATGCGCGATGACGCGTATCCGCGCCTGGCATCCCGCTGTCCGGAACTGTTGGGCGCCGCGCTCCCCGGACTGGTCAACATGCCCGCCACCCTCAGCGACGCCGAACTCCGGGCCATCATCACCCGTCCCGCGGAGGCGGTGGGTGCCCGGGTCGAGGACGGTCTACCGGAGGAGATCATCGATGACCTGCATCGTGCTTCCGCCCCGGATCAGCGGGTACCCGCCACATTCCTCCCACCCCTGGCGATGGTGTTGAGCCGACTCTGGGAACGCCGCGTGGACGGCCGCCTGACGCGCGACGCCTACGAGCAGATCGGAGGCCTCACCGCGTTCCTCACCGCTGGTCCCGGGGAGCGCCACCGGCCGCCGGTGCACGGTGTCCTTCGGCGCGAAACGGTCCTGGCAGGTCTACTCGTCCTCACACTCGTCGTGGCCGGCCTGTACTTCTCCCAGCGTGAGTCCGTGCTCATCGCGCAGTCCCGCCAACTGGCCGCCCGGTCCGAGGCGCTGTTCGGCTCCGACCTCGAACTCGCCTCCCTCCTGGCCGTCCAGGCGTACCGCACCAGCCCCACCGTGGAAGCCCGTACAAGCCTCTATAGCGCCGCAGGAGCACGCCTTATGGGCAGCTTCGACACCGACGCCGATGGGGTGGGGTCGGTAGCCTTCAACCCCGACGGCGCCATCCTCGCCACAGGCACCGACCGAGGCGATGTTCACCTATGGGACACGGCCACCGGGCAAAGACTGAACACTCTGCTCCACGGCTATGGCTGGATCACCGATGTCGAATTCGCCCCGAATGGCGCCACGCTCGCCGCGGGCAGCGCCGACGGTACGGTGCGACTGTGGGACACCACCACCGGCGAGCCACTCCACGCCGTCACCGGACACGAGAACGCGGTGCATGCCGTGGAGTTCGGCCCGGACGGCGCCACACTCGCCACGAGCGGCGCCGACGGTACGGTGCGACTGTGGGACACCACCACCGGCGAAGAGCGCCGTACCCTCACCGGCGACCGCGAAGAAGTGTTCGATGTCGCGTTCAGCCCGGACGGCACCACGCTCGCCGCAGGCAGCGCCGACGGTACGGTGCGACTGTGGGACACCACCACCGGGGAGGAACGCCGTACCTTCGATGTGGGCACCGGATATCCGGTACACGACGTGCTCTTCGGCCCCGACGGCGACGCCCTCGTCACCAACACGGCCGCCGCCCTGTCGCTATGGGAGGCGGAAACTGGCACGGAAGTCCTCACTCGCGCCGCGGGCGGCGTCTGGATCGACTCGGTGGCGGTTGCTCCAGACGGCACGACCCTCGTCTACGGTGTGAGCGACGGGAGACTTCGACTGTGGGACTCGGCCTCCGACCATGAGCCGTACACCCTCACCGACGACCACGGCAGGGTAACCGACCTCGCCTTCCAACCCGACGGCACCGGCCTCGCGACCGGCAGCTTCGAGAGTGACACCGCGCAGTTGTTGACCACGGCCACCAGCGAAGAGGAACACCAGATCTTCGACCTCGACGAAGAGTCGGAGTACTGGTCGCGGCAAGTGGCCTTCGGCTCCGATGGCACCTCCCTCACGACTGTCACCCCGGACGGCGCGGTGCACGTGTGGGACGTGGTCAACGGCGACAAACGCCGCACCGTCGCCGGTCATGAAGACCGGAGATTTCCTTTCCTCAGCCCCGACGGAGCCACACTGGTCACCACCGACACCGATGGCGAGTTCACCGTCCACCTGTGGGATGCGGTCACCGGGGAGAAACGCCACACCCTCACCGGGCGCGGTACCGAGACGTTCGAGCCCGCCTTCAGTACCGCCGGCGAATCGTTCGACGTGAACTTCAGCCCCGACGGCCACACTCTCGCCATCGTTCACGAGTACGGTTCAGTCTGGTTGTGGAACGCGACCACCGGTAAGGAGCGCCATACCTCCGCTCTCGGCGAGGAACGGGTTCTCGATTCGGCGCTCAGCACGGACGGCACCACACTCGCGACCATCGACAAAAACGGTGCGGCTCATCTGTGGAACGTGGCCATCGGCAGGAAACTCCGCACCCTGAAGGCACAGGGCGACGATCTGCGTGCACCCGCGTTCAGTCCCAACGGAACCATCCTCGCCACCAGCACCCCCGGAGGCACCGTCCACCTATGGGACACGGCCACCGGTGTACGCCGCCACACCCTGGCCGCTGAGGAGGGCATGGAGCATCCCATGGCGTTCAGTCCCAACGGAACCATCCTCGCCACCAGCACCCCCGGAGGCACCGTCCACCTATGGGACACGGCCACCGGAGAGAAGAGGCGCACCTTGATCGGGCACGGCGATACGCTGACTCAACTGGCATTCAGTCCCGACGGATCCCTCCTGGCCGCTATGAACGAAGAGAGCGCGGTGCGCGTGTGGGGCGCCCACGTTCCGGGCCCGGAGGAGGCCATGACGCAGATCTGTGCCGCCCTCGGCCGGGATTTCACGGCGGAGGAACGCGCTCGGTACCTCCCCGCACCGACGGACGGTCCCGCGTGCCCGTTTTCCCCCACAGGCTGAACTGCGAGGGTGGACACGAGGTCTCCGGTGTTCGAGTTCTTCTACCCTGATGAACCCTCCACCGGAGACCTCTCGGCCACTTCACGATCACGACACGCTCGTCACGCAAGACTTCGCGGCAGTTCCCAGGGAGCCTATGTCCAGGCGTGACCAATGACCGTTCAGAGTGGGCCGAGGCGAGCCTTGAGCAGGCAGAACTCATTTTCTCCGGGGTCGGCCAGGACATGCCACTGCTCCTGCTCCGTCTGGCCGATATCGGCCGGGCGCGCCCCGAGCTTCAGGAGGCGTTCCAGTTCGGCGCCCTGATCCCGGTCGATGGCGTCGACGCCGATGCGCAGCCGGGCCTTCCCCGGCTCCGGATCGTCCCTGCGACTGAGGATGCTCGTCGGCTGCGGACCGCCGAAGCCTTCGCGCGGGCCGATCTCCGCCGTTGCGCCGTCCTCTCGATCGAGTACAACGAAGTCCAAGACCTCGCACCAGAAACGCGCCAGCACCTCGGGGTCCCGACAGCCGAGCACGAACTCACTGATACGACATGCCATGAACGGAATCCCCTCTCATTCTGGAAACTACCAGGGAGGCCACACGCGAATCCCAGGCGCACTACCGGATCTCCAGAAAACCCTGCGACGCCCGAACGGTATCCTCTGAGATAGCTGTTTCGTGCACGGAATCTAGTCATAGCGGCATTCATCGGCATCCGGGGTCTCGTGGCAGGCCACGATTCTCTCTTCAGCCGTGGCGGCGATCAATACGATCCAGTGTTGTTCGGGCCGTTCCGGGGAGGCCTCCACGAAGAACGGCTCATCGCCGTCGCGGAGTACGACCTCATCGGTATTCTCCCGGGCATCGATGTAGCGCGCCCGGAGTCCCCATTCGCAGGTCTGTCCCGCTGTCGCCGCCTCCACACGGAGACCGCCCGGCTCCAGGCCGCCGCCGAGGTCGATGCGTCTGCGGGCGAAGTAGGGCCAGCCCTGATCGAACCCCTCGTCGGAGATGAGCAGCGTCGGATCGTCATCGGTGAGGTCCACGGCGACACCGGGATAGGTGGCCTGGCCGGCCGACTCGAACTCCACCAAGGTCGTGGCCGTCGGGTCGGTGCACGAGATGTCGACAGGGGTCATATCCACGATGCTCAGCTGGGAGCGACGTGACGACAAAAGGGTCATGGTGAACACGGCCGTACCAATGTTGGGAGTCGGATCCGGTTCCCAGGACCACCCGCCCGCCGGTCCGAGACGTCCCGCGGAGAATTCCGGGATCAGGCGACCGCCCAAGGGTTCCAGGAAATCCCAGGCCTCATAGGAGGTGAGCTTTCGGAGCGTCTCCACCTCGTTCGATGTCAACGGCCGGTCCAAGACGATTTCAAAGTTTTCGGGAGGGTCGGTGTCGTAGGTGATGGAACCGGTGAACGGTGGACTGTCCGCGTCGAGCGCCCTTTCCGCATCCCGCTGTTCGCGAAGTCGAGCCTCCGTGGACCAGAGGTCATAGGCGAAGGTACCGGCGAAGCCCCCCAGGGTGATGAGGAGGGCCACTGCCAGGGAAATCGACCAAGCCCGGACACGGACCCGCCTCGGCGCGTCGCGACCTTCGGGAAAGAACCTCTCCCACAGGACATCGAAGGTGTTCGGACCGCCCTCGTCACGCCGCGCCCGTGCGCCGTTCGAATCACGTCCCGGCCGGTGGGGCGACCGGCGCGTCAACGGGTTTCGTGAGCGCTTCCAAGACCGAACGCGAAAGGTTCTCCTCACCTTCCGGGCGCGGAAAGGGGAAGCTGAGGATTCGGGTCTTCTTCCCTCGGGGGGGTCGTCTTCTTCTGGGCCTTCCATGGCGAGCCTCGATTTCCTGGTGAGGGCTACATGAAGACGACGGTAGTGAACCACGGCTCCTCGGCACAGGACGTGGCCGCCATCGGACACGGCTGTTTAGGAAGCACTACGGCCTCGCACAGTGAGCGGGATTTGTGCGTGCTCGGCCTCTCCGTGCATGGTCACCTGGAGGAACTCCATGCGCTCCAGGTCGCAGGTGTCCACCACCACGCAGGTTCGTGGGTCGCGTTTCAGGTGCTTGGCCATGACCGCGTAGGAACCCGTGATCCACCACAGCACACCCCGTTCCCACAGAAACCAGACCGGCCTGACCGTAGGAGCGCCGACGGAGTTGATAGTGACCACCCGGGCGACCAGGGGGCGCTGGAGGAAGGCGTCGACGTCGCAGGGATGTGGCGACTGGGCACCGGAGGGGGTGGTCATCCCCCACACGCTGGGCGCGGGAGCGGCCCCGCGCACGTCCGCCCCCGAAGGGGTGCGCGGGGCCGCGTCAGCGGTCGGTGGGGTCAGCGGGCGGGCAGGATCCGGCCGCTGACCTCGCCGAAGTGCACCCGGGACCCGTCCGGGCCGGGCGCGGTCGCGGTGATGACCACCTCGTCCCCGTCCTCCAGGAAGGTGCGCTCGGTACCGTCCGCCAGCCGCAGGGGGC
>NZ_ANBC01000349.1 GCF_000341125.1 Nocardiopsis lucentensis DSM 44048
AGCAGACACCCGCGCTGCTCGCGTTCGGGTCCGCTGACCGTGCCCGAGGCGTACACGTCGCCGGTGCGCAGGGACGCGCCGTTGACCGTCATGTGCGCGAGCTGTTGAGCGGCCGTCCAGTACATCGTGGCGAACGGCGGTCGCGAGACCACGTGCCCGTTGATCCGCACCTCCAGCTCCAGGTCCAACCCCCAGGGCTGGCCGCCGCGCAGGTAGGGCAGCGGTTCGGGGTCCTGGGCGGGCTGCTCGACGCGGGCCGACTCCAGGGCCGCCAGCGGCACGACCCACGGCGAGATCGAGGTGGCGAAGGACTTGCCCAGGAACGGGCCCAGGGGCACGTACTCCCAGGCCTGGAGGTCGCGCGAGGACCAGTCGTTCAGGAGGAACACCCCGAACACGTGGTCTGGGAAGTCGTCCACGGCGACGCGCTCGCCCATGGCGCTGGGCGTGCCGACGACGAACCCCACCTCGGCCTCGATGTCCAGGCGTGCCGACGGGCCGAAGAGGGGCGTGGGCTCGGTGGGGGGCTTGCGCTGGCCCGTGGGGCGCACGATGTCGGTGCCCGAGACCACGACGGTGCCGGAGCGGCCGTGGTAGCCGATGGGCAGGGGCTTCCAGTTGGGCGTGAGGGGCTCCTGGTCGGGGCGAAACATCCGGCCGACGTTGCTCGCGTGGTGCTCCGAGGCGTAGAAGTCCACGTAGTCGGCGACCGTGAACGGCAGGTGCAGGCTCACCCGGGACCGGTCGACCAGGTGCGGGCGGATCGCGTCGGCGTGGGCGGGGTCGGTGACCCAGGTGGTCAGGGCCGCGCGCACGGCGTCCCAGACCGGTCTCCCGGAGGCCAGGAGGGCGTCGAGGTCGGGCTGGGCGACGGTGTCGGCGAACGGGGCGCCCTGGGCGCGGGCGGCCGCGCCCAGGTCCAGGACGTGGTCACCGATCGCCACCCCGACGCGCGGCTCGGGGTCGGTGTCGGTGCTGAACACCCCGTAGGGCAGGGTCGCCGGGCCGAACGGCGCGTCCGGGTCCAGGTCGAGCCAGGTTTCGGGCATCATCGCTGCTTTCTGTGGTGGTGGTCAGTGCGGCCGGGCCTCAGGGACCAGGGCGCCGAGGACGACCAGGTCCTCCAGGGGTTCGACGACGCTGCACGTACCGAAGGACAGGAACCGCGCGCGGACGGCCTCGGCCTGGTTCGGGGCCAGCCGCGCCGCGGCGTCGGCCAGGGCGGCCCCGTCGCGGTCCGCGAGGATTCCGGCGAGGTCGTCGGCCCCGGCTCCGTCGGCGGCCGCGGCGGTGGCGACGAGCAGGTTGAGGAACCCGTGCTGTTCGAAACCCTCGGCGGTGGTGTGGCGGACGGCGTGGTGCAGTCCGGCGGTGCACTTGAAGGGGAGCTCACGGGACAGCGCGGCGGACACGAACGCGGCGAGTTCGGCCTCGTCGGGGTGCGCCTCGGGGGTGAGGCCGCCGGTACGGAACTTGGCGCTGTGGCCGGTGCCGGTCAGGGAGTCCAGGTCGGCGTGCACGTCCCCCGCCCGGGAGACCTCCACGAACCCGGACGCCCCGGGCGGCAGGTGGCGGGTGAGCTGGTCGGCGACGGCCGTGGCCTGCCCGGGTC
>NZ_ANBC01000350.1 GCF_000341125.1 Nocardiopsis lucentensis DSM 44048
CGGGCCGACGCCACCCGGGCCGCCGGGAACGGTGACCACGACGGCGAGGGCTTCGTGGGCGCCCTCCTCCCGGGCCAGGACGGCGCGGAGTTCGGCCACGCGGCCGTCGGCGACCAGGAACGGGCCCACATAGCCGCCGCGCCACCCGGAGCGGTACCCGCGGTGGGCGGGCACGGCCTGGCCCATGGGCGCGTTGCCGGGCGGGAACAGCGCGGCGTCGTCGAACAGCTGGTGGTAGAGGGGGTGGGTCACCGGTCCCTCCTCCCTCCGGCCCAGGTCCATGCGTAGCCGCCGTCGTCGCTGGCCAGCCCGCCCTCACCCAGGTCGAGCGGGCGGAAGGTGTCGACCATGACGGCGAGCTCGTCGAAGTAGTGCACGCCGACGCTGCGCTCGTAGGCTCCGGGCTGGGGTCCGTGCGAGTGGCCGCCCGGGTGCAGGGAGATCGACCCCTGTCCGATACCGGAGCCCTTGCGGGCCTCGTAGTCGCCCCCGCAGTAGAACATGACCTCGTCGGAGTCCACGTTGGAGTGGTAGTAGGGCACGGGGATGGACTCGGGGTGGTAGTCCACCTTGCGGGGCACGAAGTTGCAGATGACGAAGTTGTGCCCCTCGAAGACCTGGTGGACGGGCGGCGGCTGGTGGACGCGGCCGGTGATCGGCTGGAAGTCGTCGACGTTGAACACGTACGGGTACAGGCAGCCGTCCCAGCCCACGACGTCGAAGGGGTGGGTGGGACAGGTGTAGCGGGTGCCGGAGATACCGCCGGGGCCGTCGCCGCGGTGCTTGATGAGCACGTCCACGTTCTCGCCCTCGGCGAGCAGCGGCTCCTCGGGGCCGCGCAGGTCGCGTTCGCAGTAGGGGGCGTGCTCCAGGAACTGGCCGTAGCGGGACAGGTAGCGCTTGGGCGGGGCGATGTGGCTGTTGGCCTCCACGACGTAGGCGCGCAGGGGCCCGTCGCCGGTGGGCACCCAGCGGTGGGTGGTGGCGCGCGGCAGGATGACGTAGTCGCCGCGGCCGACGTCGAGGGCGCCGAAGACGGTCTCCACCCGGGCCTGGCCGGACTCGACGTAGACGCACTCGTCGCCGATGCCGTTGCGGTACAGCTCCGAGGGCGCTCCGGCGACGACGTAGGAGAGGCGCACGTCGTCGTTGCCCAGGACCAGGCGGCGGGACTCGACGACGTCGGCGGCCTTCCAGTCCTGGTCGGCGAAGAGCGAGTGCAGCTTCAGGTGGCGGGGCACCATGGGCGCGTTGCGGGTGCGGGTCAGGTCGGGCAGCTCCCACTCGGCGGCGTCGACGATCGCCGACGGGATCGCGCGGTGGTACAGCAGCGAGGAGTCGCTGGAGAAGCCCTCCTCCCCCATCAGCTCCTCGTAGTACAGGCCGCCGTCGGGGTTGCGGTGCTGGGTGTGGCGGGTGCGGGGCACCTCGCCGACCCTGCGGTAGTGGGCCATGGCGGTGATCTCCTTACCGTGGTCGTCGGGCCGTGCGGCCGAAGCCGCGGGCTGGTCGGGATCAGCGGGTCGTGGTGGTCCGCGGGGGGCGCGTGCCGGGGTCGGCCCGGTCGGGTGCGAGGCCGAGGGCCGTGCGTAGGGCCGTGTGGAGGGCGGCGGTGTCGGTGCCGGGGACGACGGCGGCGATGTGGGCGTCGGGTCGCACGATCCACACCTGGCCGGGGGCCGGGTCCAGGGCTCGGGTGAGGGCGCCGGTGGTGTCGACGTCGGACAGGTGGAGTGTGGTGATCGGGGCCGGGCAGGCGTGTTCGGCGATGGCGCGGACGCGGTCGAGGAGGGCGCCGGGGTCCTCCCCCTGGGGGGCGGGGCCGAGCAGGAGGGTGAAGCCCTCGCGGAGCAGGGGGCGCAGACGGCCGGGCCGCTCGGAGCCGTGGAGCGCGGCGGGCGCGTCGGGCAGGATCACCCCGGGGCAGGGGGCGGGGGCCCGGCCGCGCGGGGGTCGGCCGCCGAAGGGGCGTTCGGGGCAGGGGGTGGTCAGGGCCGAGTCGGTGTACCAGAAGGGTTCGGCCAGGCGGCCGGAGTCGACGTGCGGGTGGGCGGAGGGGTCGGTCAGGGCGCGGTCGAGGACGCTGAGCCTTCGGTCGTGCTCCTCGGGGCCGTGGGGGACGAGGAAGCGCATGGTGGCGCTGGTGATCTCGGCGTTCTCCAGGGCGGCGGCGTGGCGTTCGGTGTGGTAGCTCTCCAGGAGCTCCTCCCCCGCCCAGCCGGCGCGGACGTAGGCGAGCTTCCAGGCGGCGTTCTCGGCGTCCTGGACGCCGGAGTTGAGGCCGCGGGCGCCGAAGGGGGCGACGAGGTGGGCGCAGTCCCCGGCCAGGAGGACGCGGCCCGAGCGCATGCGGTCGACCACGCGGGTGTGGAAGCGGTAGACCGAGTTCCAGACGATCTCGTAGGGGCGCTCGCCGATGATCTGGCGGATGCGGGCGTCCAGGCGTCCGGTGTCGCGTTCGGCGTCGAGATCGAAGTCGGCGGGGACCTGCCAGTCGATGCGGAACACCGAGTCGGGGCAGGGGGGGG
>NZ_ANBC01000351.1 GCF_000341125.1 Nocardiopsis lucentensis DSM 44048
TGGATGAGCACCTGGCGGCCGGGGTTCCACTCGGGGTCGAAGTAGAAGCGGCGTTCGCGCTCCCAGCCGGGCAGGTCGGCGCGGATGTCGCAGATGAGGAAGCGGTCGTCGAACGAGGTGCCCTCGAACCCCAGGCCGAGCGCCTCACGCACGACACCGCCGTGCGCTCCGAGGCAGGCCAGGGCGTGGGAGCCGCGCAGGCGGACCGGACCGTCGGGGGTGGCGCACTCGACGTCGACGCCGTCGTCGTCCTGGGTGATCCCGGTGACGCGGTGGTCCCACAGGGTCCGCACACCCGCCTCGTCCAGGAGGTGGTCGAGGACCTGTTCGGTGCGGGACTGGGAGATGTTGACGAAGGGGGGCAGGGGTGAGGCGCCCGGGTCGGGGAGCCGGACGCTGAACAGTTCGCGGTCCCGGTAGAAGGTGCGGGCGGTGTCCCAGGTCAGGCCCTCCTCGGCGATGGTTCCGGCGCCGAGCCAGTCCCACACGTCCAGGACGTCGCGCTGTTGGCAGATCGCCTTGGAGCCGACGGCGTCGCGTTCGGGCCTGGTGTCGACGATCCGTACGGGCACCCCGCGCCGGGCCAGGAGCAGGGCCGCTGTCTGGCCGACCGGCCCCGCGCCGAGCACCAGGACGGGGTCGGCGACGGTGTCGGCGGGGGGTCGTGGAGCTGGAGGGCGCATCGTGGGCTCCGTTCGGCGTGGGGCGCCCGTGCGGGGCGCGGTGGTCGAGGGGGCGGGTGACGGGTGGGTACCGTCCGTTGAGGGTGGCGTCCCACCCCCGCGTGAAGCGCCCCATGGGCGATGGCGGGCGACGGGTGGGAGGAAGACTCGGCCAGGTGGTCAGCCCTGGAGCTGGTCCCAGACCTCGCGGTCGCGTTCGGCCGTCCAGATGACCGGACGCTCGATGCCGGAGAACTCGTCCCACAGGCGCGAGACGTCGAAGGGCAGGCAGTGCTCGAAGATCGGCCAGTGCCCGTAGGCGCCCTCCAGGGCGGCGTGGGCCGCCTCGAACGCCTCCTTGAGGGTGCCGCCGCGTTCGTGGACGGCGCCGACCTCGCGGATCATCGTGGTGAGGAAGCCGCGGGTCTGCTCGATGGCGGCGTCGACGTTCGCACGGCCGTGCGTGACGGCGCCGCGGCCGCCGATGAGCGTCTCGGCCTCCAGGGCGGCGACGCGGTCGAGGGTGGGCCCGGCCCAGTCGTGGTGGAAGGCGTCTCCGGTGTAGAGGGCGGCTTCGGCCTCGACCAGGTCACCGGCGAAGAGGATCTTGTGTTGGGGCAGCCAGGCGACGATGTCGCCCTCGGTGTGGCCTCGGCCGAAGTACTCCAGGACCAGTTCGCCGCGATCGCCGCCCAGGTCGATGGTGGTGCGGTCGGCGAAGGTCTGGGTGGGCCAGGTCAGGCCGGGGACGGAGTCGGGGTCCTTGGCCAGGCGGGGCATGCGGCCGAACTCGCTGGCCCAGTCCTCCTTGCCGCGCTCGCGGATGAGTTCGTGGGTCTTCTCGTGGGTGAGGATGATGTCGGCGTCGAAGGCGCTGGCCCCCAGGACGCGGACGGCGTGGTAGTGCGAGAGCACGAGGTAGCGGACGGGCTTGTCGGTGTGCTCGCGCAGGAGGGCGAGCCAGTCCCGCGCGGCGGCGGGGGTGGCCAGGGCCTCGAAGGCGACGACGAAGTCCTCACCCTCGATCGCGCCCACATTGGGGTCGCCCTCGGCGGTGAGCGCGTAGACGCCGTCGGCCAGGACCTCCAGTGTCTGCTCCTTGGCCTCGGTGTCGGCGGACGAGGCGAACGGCTTGGCCATGGTCGTGGGACCCCTCACTCGCTCATGGGCGGCGGTCGGCCGCCCAATTAATCAAACCTTTGATGATTTAGACCATAACGTGCCCCGCACCACACGACCAAGAGACCTGCGGCCAATCAGTGAGTGATACAGATCACTCTCCGAGGATAGCCTCCCCACCCCCGCGAGCCCCTGCCGTGAAACCCGCCTCCGCTCCCCCATCCCTGTTCGGCCAGCGCACGCGGAGTCCGCCCGTCCCGCGTCAGCCCCAGGCATTAGGCTGGTGAGGTGACCCATAACACCGCTCCCCCAACTGATCTCACGTTCTGGTCATTCGTCGACTACGCGGTGCAGAAGGCGGAACGAGAACTGCCCTCCGTCGACGCGGAGGCCATGCGCATGGTCTTGACCCTCAACCGGGCGACGAGCATGGTCATCTACGACCTGGAGTCGTCCGTCCACCGGCCCAGGGGGCTCACCTGGCCGGGATTCCGAGTGATCTTCGCGCTGTGGCTGGCCGGACCGATGGAGGCCAAGACCACCGCCGAGATCTCCGGCATGAGCCGCGCGGCCCTGTCCGCCCTGCTCAACACCCTCGAACGTGACGGGCTCATCGTGCGCGAACGCGCCGAGCACGACCGCCGCGCCCTCCAGCTCAGCCTGACCGAGGCGGGCTACGGCGCGATCCTGGGCGGTTTCCGCGCCCACAACCGACGCGAGAGCGCCTGGGCCGAGGCCCTCGAACCCGAGGAACGCCACGAACTGGTCCGCCTGCTCAACAAGCTCATGGCCGGATCGACCACCGCGCAGGCCAAGTTCCGCAGCTGATCCCCGTCACGGACCAAGCGCCACTTCCGCCCGGATTGGCCCTTGAGCGGCCCGTTCACCGCTGTGAGCATCGGGGCATGGACCACAGCAGCCGATCCCGACTCAACGCCGCACGACAGCAGTTCTCCCCCGAGGTCACCTACCTCAACACCGCCACCCACGGTCTCCCGCCCCACCGGGCGCTGCGAGCCCTCGAACGGCACACCCACGAGGTGGCCGCCGGCCGTTTCCAGCCCGCCCGCGCCGACGCCGACGTGGACGCCGCCCGCGCCGCCTACGCTCGCCTCACCGGTGTCCCCGTCGATCGGGTCGCCGTGGGTACCCACGTCTCCCAGTTCGCCGGGACGATCGCGGCGAGCCTGCCCCCGGGTTCGGAGGTCCTGGTCGCGCGGAACGAGTTCGCGTCGGTGATCTTCCCCTTCCTGGCCCGACGGGACGAGGGGATCCGCGTCCGCGAGGTCCCCCTCGACCGGTTGCCCGACGAGGTCGGCCCGGCCACGGCCCTGGTGGCCGTGGCCNCCCCGCTGGAGGAGCTGCTCTCGGCGTGCGCCGACCACGGCGCCCGACTGATGCTCGACACGACCCAGTCGTTCAGCTGGCTCCCCGTGCCCGCGGACCGCGTCGACTTCACCGTGTGCAGCACCTACAAGTGGGCTCTCGGGCCACGCGGGGCGGCATTGCTGACCGGTACGGACGAGGCGCTGGCCACGCTCCGGCCGCTCGCGCCGAACTGGTTCGCGGGCGAGGTCCCCTGGGACTCCCTGTACGGCGGTCCGCTGCGGCTGGCCGACGGAACGCGCCGCCTGGACCTCGCACCGGTGTGGTCGGCCTGGATCGGGCTGGCCCCGGCCCTGGAACTCATCGAGGAGGTCGGCGTGGAGACGATCCACCGCCACGACACCGCCCTGGGGGACAGGCTCCGAACCGCCATGGGCCTCGAACCGGCCGGATCGGCGATCGTGTCGCTGGAGGTCTCCGAGGAGTCCGCCCGGCGGGTGGCGGAGACCGGGATCGTCACCTCCACCCGCGCCGGGCGGCTGCGGGCCTCGTTCCACCTGTACAACGACGAGGACGACGTCGACCGGCTGGTCAAGGCGCTGCGCTAGACCGGAGCGGTCCGCGTCGGGCGGGTCGGCCTCGGCCCAAGCGCGGAGACGACCCGCCCGACGCGCTCCTTCACACCGACACCGCGGCCGCGCGGCACCCGGAACGCTGCGACCGCGTGCCGCGCGGCCGCGGAAAAGGTCCCGAAACCCTAGAAGACCACTCCGCACAGGGGCGCGTGGGGCAGACGCAGCGCCGCGTCCAACCGATCCGCCGCTCCCGGGGTGTGCTCGGCGACCACCCCGGCCGCCGCCTGCGCGGTCAGCGTGTGCCGTCCCAGGAACGCGGCGCCCAGATGGGACACGTCCATGGACAGGTCGGCGGCGGCGTCGGTGGCCTCCACCCCGGCGTCGTCCCCGTCGGCCTTGATCCGCCACCGACCGGCGTTCCAGGGCGCGTAGCGGTCGGAGATCTCGACGACCGTGTCGACCGGCGCCGCGTAGGAGCGCTCGGCCAGGGCCGCGGGCACGTCCACCAGGCGCATCCACAGAACGGTGCGCGGGACGGCGCTGATCCGCTGGCGGTCGGCCAGCAACGTCCACAACGGGTCGTCCACGGCGGTGTTGTCCACCACGACCGTGGCGATCAGGTCCCGGTTGCACACGTGGTCGTACAGGGCCACGCGCGCGGCGGGGGTGGCGGCGACCATCTCCTGGACGCGCAGTTCGCTGTTCCAACCCGCGGGGCCGATCTCCGGACGGGTCCGGTACAGGGCGTACCCCTGCGGACCGTCGGCGTCGGTGACGAGCGCGACCTTCAGGGGGCCGTGGCCGCCGCGCGCGTCCGGGGTGTCCCGCAGCACCCGATCCCACCACACATCGCTGCGCCGGAACCGGCCGACCTGGGTGGGACACACCCTCTGGAACACCTCGACGACCTGTTCCCTGGCCGCGTCGGCGCCGAGCAGGTGAACGGTCAGGGCCGGATCCCGCGGGGCGTCGGGCACGAGCGCGGTGTGCGGCCGGGCGATGGTCAGCTCCGCCTCCATCGAGGCCGCGCCGTAACCGAACCGACCGTAGATGGCCCCCTCGGAGGCCCACAGCGCCGCCAGGCTCTCTCCCCGTTCCCGCAGATCGCGGAGCTGGTGACGCATGAGGGCACTGAGCACTCCCCTCCTGCGGTGGGTGGGCCACACCCCCACCCCGGTCACGCCCGCGACCGGCCGCGGTCCGCCGGGCATGGTCATCTCGAACCCGAAGGAGTTGACCGATCCGACGACCTCGTCACCGTCCAGGGCCACCAGCACACGGTCGTAGCCGCTCTCGTCCATGAGCGGTCGCAGGTGGGGGAGGTTCTCCTCCACCGTGCTCGGAGCCAGCAGCGCCTCCCCCACCACTCGGGCGGCCTCGGGATACTCGTCGTGGTCGGAGGGGCGTACCGTCCACTCGGCGGCGGGTTCGGAGCTGTGTCCGGAAGTCTTCTTCATGACAGTCTGCCTATCAGGAGGGCCTCGAACGTGGCCACACGTTTTCCTGTGCGGTGCGCGACACGTCACAGCGTCCACCGTGGTTCGGTCACCGGACTGTCACGGAGGAGTAGCCGACGTCACGGAGGGGCACCTCTACGGTGTGACTCCTCCTTCGACACCGAAACGACAAGGCCCCCGGTCCACGCGCGGCGCGACGCGCGTCGTGGTGGGGGTGGACGCGGGCGGCACCACCACCCGTGCCCTGGTGACCACCCTGACCGGTGAACGGCTGGGCGAGTCGTGGGCGGGCGGCGCCAACCCCAACACCCACGGCGTCATCCGGGCGGCCGCCCAGCTGACCGAGGCGGTCGAGGGTGCGCTGGACCGCGCCGAACGCTGGGCACGCCAGGAGGTCGCGGCGGTCGTGGTCGGTCTGGCCGGCGTGTCGGCGCTGCGGGACGTGGACGTGCGCGCGCGGATGGAGGGAGCCCTGGTCGAGGCGGGCCTGCCCCGTGAGACGGCGAGGTTCACCGGTGACGACGAGATCGCCTTCGCCTCGGGCACGCCGCTGCCCGACGGAACGGTGCTCATCGCCGGGACCGGGGCGATCGCGACGAGGATCGAGGAGCGAAGGCGCGCCCGGTCCGCCGACGGCATGGGATGGCTGATCGGCGACGACGGCTCGGCGTTCTGGATCGGCCACCAGGCCGCCAAGGAGACCGCCCGGCAGTTGTCCCGGGGTGGGGAGCTCAGTCCGTTGGCGCGCACGGTGGCCAAGCGCGTCATCCCCGGTCAGCGCCCGGCCGATGGTGAGGACCACTGGCCCGAGGAGCACGCCCGCAACTTCGCCCGGACTCTGACCGAGGGGCCTCCGGTCGCGCTGGCCACGCTCGCGCCACTGGTCAGCGAGGCGCACACGGCGGGTGATCCGGCGGCGGAGGTGATCGTGGAGGCCGCCGCGGGCCACCTCGCGCACACGGTGCACCAGGTGCGCACGCCCGGGGAACGCACGCCGGTGGTGCTGTCCGGCGGTGTGCTCACCCACTCCGCACCGGTGCGCGCCGCGCTCACCCGCAAGCTGGAGCTGGGATCGTCGGGGACGGAGATCGTCATGGCCGGGTGCACGGCGGGCGGGGCGGCGTGGCTGGCGGCCCTGCGGGCGGGCGTGGCCGACACCGACCGCGCGCTGCACGAGGTCTTCACACGGACGGGGCGGCGGGACGGCCGCAGCGACGCCGCCTGACCCACGGGGCCGCCTACACAGGGCGCCCGCTTCCGAACCGGCACCGGACCGACCCGCCGGAGGGCGTAACCGTGGTCGACGGACGGACGGGCGGTGCGGCGGGGCCC
>NZ_ANBC01000352.1 GCF_000341125.1 Nocardiopsis lucentensis DSM 44048
GGGGTTTCGTTCGGGCTCCGGCGGGCGCGCGACGGCCAGGGCCGCGTCGTGGGCTTCCGTTGAGGGCGCCCGCCCCGCCGCGAAGCGGTCCCTCGGGTGGTGGAGGGTGACGAAGAGGGAGGAACCGCGCCGCAGGCGACGTTTGAGGGTGGTGGAGGGTGACGGGCGGGCCGACGCGAAGTCAGGCCCGGGGAAGACACGCCCTACCCGGCCAGCGGGTCACCGAGCCCGGTCAGGTAGGCCTCCAGGGTGGCCCGGAAGGCGGTGTCGTCGACGGTGGCCGGGTCCACGGCGCTGATGGCCGCGGCCAGAGGTGCGTGGTCGGCCCCGTAGGAGGCCGGGGGTCGGACGAAGCCGGTGGAGAAGGGCACGATGATCGAGCCCATGACGATGTAGTCGACCGCCAGGACGATCTCCAGCGCCGTGGCGGGCGGCCACCCGGCCTCCGTGAGCAGGGCGACGGACCTGGCGTAGTACCGCAGGGCGGTGGGGGTCTCCACGGCGCGGCGCGCGATGACCGCGGCGGCGTTGGGGTGCGCGAGGAAGGCGTCCCGGTAGGTGGTGGCGAAGTGGCGCAGGCCCGCGCGCCAGTCGGGGCCCTCCAGCAGGGACAGGTCGACCTTCGACACGATCAGCTCGGTGACCAGGTCGAGGATCTCGGACTTGGAGCGCACGTGGTTGTACAGCGAGGACGCCTTGACCTCCAGGCGCCGGGCGACCTCGCGCAGGGTGAGGGAGTCGACGCCCTCCTCGTCGAGCACGCCCAGGGCGGCGGAGGCGATCAGGGTACGCGTCAGGGCCGTCCGGGGTCCGCCGTTCACCGCTGCCGCCCGCGCATCCGCACCGCTCTCCGTCAAGTTTTCCGTGAGGTACTTCACAAATGGGGAAACTCCCTCTAGCTTATCAACTAACAACGTTAGTCGTCAGGAGTTCCACCATGCACGCGGACGATCTGGCGGAATTGGACATCCGAATCCGCACCATCGAATCCCCCGAGTACCACGACCCCGCGCACGCCGACCTGCCCGCCCTCGACCTCGTGGTGACCGCGGTCACCGTCGTCGGCGCCGGAGTCCTCCTGCTGTGGTGGGGGATGTCATGAGCGACGCACCCACCGCCCCCGGTTCCGCAGGATCCCTGGCCGGACTCCCCCTGCTGCGCGGCGAGCGCGTGTGGGGCTTTTGGGGCTTCACCTCGGTCAACGTGGGCCTGGCCATCGCCACCTGGGCCTTCCTCACCGGCGGGAGCGTCGCGCTCTTCGTCGGGGCCAAGGCGGCCGTCGCCGTCACCGTGGTCGGCAACCTCGTCGGCGTGGTCCTGGTCGCGCTGACCACGTGCGTCCCCTCGGCCAAGTACGGCGTCGAGCAGTTCGGCGCCCTGCGCAGTGTCTTCGGGCGCAACGGCGTCCGGATCCTCCTGCTGGTGCTCATGCCGTTCCTGCTGGCCACCTGGAACGCCATCCTGGCCATCATGTTCGGCCGCGCGCTGGCCAACGTGTCCAACGCGGTCCTGGGCACCGACCTTCGCGAGGACTCCCCCGTGGTGATCGGCTTCTGCCTGCTGGCGCTCGTGGCCTGCTGGCTCCTGCTGCTGCGCGGACCGCTCTCACTGAGCCGCGTCAACGGCCTCATCGCCCCGGCCCTGGCCGTGGTCACCCTGGTCATGCTCGTCGTGATCCTGCGCGAGCGCGGCCCCGCCGAACTCGCGGCGCTCACCCCACTCGACCCCACGGACGATCCGCTGCTCAGCTACACCACCGCGTTGGAGGTCTGCCTGGGCGCCGGGTTCTCCTGGTGGGCGATCACCGGCAACCTCGCCCGCCTCACCACCACCGCGCGGGTGGCGTACTGGCCCAACCTCATCGGCCTGTTCGGCGCCAGCACCGTCGCCGGACTGGTCGGGACACTGGCCGCGCTCGCCTTCGGCTCCAGCGACCCCACGACGTGGATGGTCCCGGTCGGCGGCGTGGCCCTGGGGGCGCTGGCTCTGCTGTTCATCGCCTTCGCCAACATCACCAGCATCATGGGGCAGACCTACTCCGGGGCGCTGGCCGTCCAACGGCTGCACGGCACCATCGCCCACCTGCCCTGGCCGGTGCTCGCCGCGCTACTCCTGCTGCCCGCCACCGTCATGGTCTTCTTCCCCGGAGGGGTCTACGAGCTGTTCTTCCGCTTCCTGGCCCTGGTGGCGCTGATCGTGGCGCCGCTGTGCGCGGTCTACTTCGCCGACTTCTACCTCCTGCGCCGCCGCACGCTGCACCTGCGCGACCTGTACACCGACGACGCCGAGTCCCGCTACGGGTTCTGGCGCGGGGTCAACCCGGCGGCCTTCGTCGCCGTGGCGGCGGGGGCGGGCACGTACCTTCTCCTCCTCAACCCAGTGACCTACGCCAGTTCCCCGCTCTTCCCCTACCTGACCGCGTCTCTGCCCGCCTTCGCCGTCACCGCCGCGGCGCACGTCGTGATCACGAAGACGATCGTCCGTCCGCTGAACCGAGGAGGCTACCGTTGATCGCCCCCGACCTGCTGATCCGCGGCGCCCGCGTGCACACCATGGACCCGGCGCGCCCGTCCGCGACCGCCGTCGCCGTCCGAGGCGGCACGGTGGCGGCCGTCGGCGACGACCACGAGGTCGGCGCCCTGGCGGGCCGCCGCACCGAGGTGGTCGACGGGAGCGGCCTGACGGTCACCCCCGGGTTCGTGGACTCCCACCAGCACCCGGTGCTGGCCCTGTCCCAGGGGCGCGGGGTCGACCTCACCCACATCGAGGACCTCGACGAGGTGCGCCGTGCCCTGCGCGCGCACTGCGCCGACCTGCCCTCCGACGCGTGGGTGATCGGCGTCGGCGCGGAGTACACCGCGTTCCGGCCCGGCGCCCCGCACCGCGACCACATCGACGAGGCGGTCGGCGGCCGCCCCGCGATGATCTCGATGATCGACGCGCACAACGCGCTGATGAGCACCGAGGGGCTGCGGCGCGCGGGGATCACCGGACCGATCGAGTTCGCAGACCACTCCGAGATCGACGTGGACGACGACGGGCGCCCCACCGGCTACCTGCGCGAGACCCTGGCCGTGTTCACCGGTCAGGAGGCCGTCCCCCCGATGGACACCGAGGAGTGCGCGCGTGAGCTGCGGCGCGTGCTGGGTGCGCAGAACGCCGTGGGCCTGACCGGACTGCACGTCCTGGACCTGGCACCCGGCACCCTGGAGACCCTGGAACTGCTCTCCGAACGCGACGAGCTGACCAGCCGGATCCTGCTCGCCCCCTGGGCACTGCCCGGGCGGGTCGACGACACCCTGGAGATCGTGCGCGACCTGAGCGGGCGGTCGGGGCGGCTGCTGCGGACGGGCGCGGTGAAGTTCCTGCTCGACGGCACGATCGACGGCGGCGCGGCCTGGCTGCACCACCCCGACTGCCTGGGCGAGGGGAACCGGCCCATCTGGCGGGACCCCGAGCGCTACCAGCGGGCGGTGGGCGCCGTGGCCGAGCTGGGGCTACCCTCCTTCACCCACGCGATCGGGGACCGCGCGGTCGGTTACACCCTCGACACCTACGCGAAAGTGGGCGCGCCCGCGCGGGGGCGGCACCGGGTCGAGCACGCCGAACTGATCCTCGACGAGGACGTGCCGCGCTTCGCCGAACTGGACGTGGTCGCCTCGATGCAGCCCACGCACATGGACTGGACGCTGCCCGACCACTCCGACAACTGGTCGGGCCGGGTGGGCGCGGAGCGCTGCGCCCGTGCCTGGCGCTACGGGGACGTGGTCGCGGCGGGCGGCCGGGTGGCGCTGGGTTCGGACTGGCCGATCGCCGCCTTCGACCCGCGTCCGGTCATGGCGGGGGCGCGGCTGCGGCGACCCGCCGGATGGGACGGTCGGGACCCGGTGGGCCCGGAACAGGCGCTCACCGCCCTCCAGGCCCTGGCGGGCTACACGTCGTGGGCGGCCTACGGCACCGGGGAGGAGACCACCGCCGGGATGGTGCGCGAGGGGACCCGTGCGGACCTGACCGTGTTCGCGGGCGATCCGCTCACCACCGCACCCGACGACCTGCCCGACCTGCCGGTGGCGATGACCGTGGTCGACGGGCGGGTGGTGTACCGCCGCGGGTGAGGACGTGGGCGGGTGCGGGGCCGGACCGCCCACGGAGCCGGCTCCGCACCCGCCTCCCCCGGTCAGATGCCCAGCTGCTCCAGGGCGATGAGGTAGGCCTCGTTGAACGTGGGAAACTGCGGGATCGAGTCGGACAGGAGCGCGACCGGCACACGGGCGTGGATCGCCAGGGCGGCGGTGTGGATCCACTCCGACACCAGGGGGCCGAACGCCCACGCCCCCACGAGCACCCCGCCGGCGCGGTCGGCGACCAGACCGAGCCTGCCCTCGGGCCCGGTGGAGTAGGTCCAGGGCCGCGCGGTGGTCTCCGGGACGTCGACCTCGGCGGTGACCACGTCGATCCCCCGGGCGCGGGCCCGCTCCGCGGTGAGCCCCACGGCGGCGATCTCGGGGTCGGAGAAGACCACCCGGGGCACGGCCGTGTAGTCGGCGGTCCGCCCCAGTCCCAGGACGTTGTCGGCGACGATCCGGCCCTGGTACTTGGCCACGTGGGTGAACATCGCGCGCCCGGTCACGTCGCCGACCCCCCACAGCCCCGGTGCGGCCTGGCAGCTCTCGTCCACGGGCAGCGCGCCCCGGTCCAGCTCCACGCCCAGCTCCGCCAGGCCGAGCGCGTCGGCGCTCGGGCGGCGGCCCGAGGCCAGGACGACGACGTCGGTGCGCACGCTCCGGCCGTCGTCGAGGGTGGAAAGCACCCCCGATCCGTCGCGCGCGACCGAGTCGACGGTGGTGCCCACCCGCACGTCGACGCCGTCGCGGGCGAACCGCGCGCCGATCAGTTCGCACAGGCGCGGGTCCTCGCGGTCCAACAGACGGGGGCCGCGCTGGACGAGGGTGACCTCGGTGCCCATCCGGTTGAGGAAGTGGCCGAGTTCGATCCCGACCGCGCCGCCGCCGATCAGCAGCGCCCTCCCTGGCGGGGCGGCCAGCGTGGTGGCCTCGCGGTTGGTCCAGATCAGGTCCGGTCCCAGGTCCTCCAGGCCCGCCACGGGCGGGCGGACCGCCTCGGAGCCGGTGGCCACGACGAGGTGGTCGGCGCTGACCTCGGTTCCGCCCGCGGACACCCGCCAGGGGTCGCGTCCGATGACGCGGGCCCGCCCCCGGAGCACGAGCGCCTCCCGGTCGCGGTAGCCCCGGACCTGCGCGGAGTCGTCGAGGTGGCGGATCATCCGGTCGCGTTGGTCGCGCAGGGCGGGCCAGTCGAGCCCGGGTGTGTCCACCCCGGCGGCGCCGACCGCCTCCTGGCGGGCCTCGGGTGCGCGGAGCAGCACCTTGGAGGGGATGCAGGCGTAGTAGGCGCACTCCCCTCCGATGAGCTCCCGCTCGGCCACGGCGACGCGGCGCCCCGCGTCCAGGAGCCGGGAGGCGACGGTCTCACCCCCTGGCCCCATGCCGATGACGATCGCGTCGACGTGCTCCATGTTCCTCGCTCCGCCCGTGTGCCGGTGGGACCCCTCGATCGTGGCGGTTGGCAGCGGAAGGAGGAAGGGGCGACACGCCCTCACGTGGCCGCCCCTCGGGGCGTCCGTGCGGCGTGTCACATCCAGGACGTGCGATGACACCGTCCGCCCGTGGTGTACTGACAGGTTGTCGAAGGTCCCGCCCCGGAAAGGACGCCGTCCCGGCGCAGCCGTATGTCCACCCAGACCATCCTCCTCGTCCTCGACCTGCTCGGGGTGTTCGCGTTCGCCCTGGACGGGGCGCTGACCGCCATCCGCTCGGCGCGGGTGGACATCGTCGGCGTGATGGCCCTGGGCGTGGTCACCGCCATCGGAGGGGGCATCATCCGCGACGTCCTGCTCGGGGTGACCCCGGCGACCTTCCAGGACTGGCGGTACCTGGTCACGGCCCTGTCGGGGGCCACGGTGGCGTTCTTCCTCAGCCGGTGGCTGCACCACCTGAACAAGCCGATCCTGCTCTTCGACGCGGCCGGGCTGAGCCTGTTCGCGGTGACGGGGGCGACCAAGGCGCTGGAGCTGGGGGTCGGTCCGCTCCAGGCGACGATCCTGGGCGCGCTGAGCGCGGTGGGTGGCGGCACCGTCCGCGACGTCCTCATCAACCGGGTGCCGACCGTGCTGAGCGCCGACTCGCGCCTGTACGCGATCCCGGCGATGCTCGGCGCGGGGTTCGTGGTGGTCGTGGACGTGTTCGGGCTCGGGGCGGGATGGGTCGCGGTCGGGGGCGCGGCGACGTGCTTCACCGTCCGCGTCCTGGCGCTGCGCTACCGCTGGAACGCTCCGCGTCCGCCCGGGGCGCCGTCGCTCTAGCCGACCCGGTGGTGACCGGGGTGGTCAGAGCGGATCGATACGACCGCCGAGCAGGCAGAACTCGTTGCCTTCGGGATCGGCGAGGACGTGCCAGGGATCCTGCCCGCTCTGACCGATGTCGACGGGTCGGGCCCCGGCGGCCAGGAGGCGCTCGAGCTCGGCGTCCTGGTCGCGGTCGGTGGCGGTGACGTCGATGTGCAGCCGGAGTTTGCCCTTCCTCGGCTCGTCGCCGCGGATGAGGACGATCACCGGCTGCGGGCCGCCGAGTCCTTCGCGCGGACCGATCTCGACGCCCTCCTCACCCCGGGCGAGCACCGTGAAGTCCAGGACCTCGCACCAGAACCGGGCCAGCGCCTCGGGGTCACGGCAGTCGATCACGAGATCGCTGATACGGCATGCCATCGACGGAACCTGCTCTCAGCGTGGGGGCCGCCGGAGCGGCCGCACGCTGATCCCATGGGCCCCTCGGCGAAGGACTCCCGCGACCCTACCGAGCGGGGTGAGCGGGCGCGAGGTGTCTTCCACCCACGTCTCGCCCCCGGACCCCTCAGGCCCCGCCCCGGTCCAACGCGCGCGCGGCGGTGCGCCGCAGGATCCCCACCATCGCCGAGACCGGTTCGGAGGGGCGGCGGCGGTGCACGGTGAAGATGTCCCGGGCGAGCCGGGCCCCGCGCAGGGGTCGGCTGACCCAGTCCCCGCGCCGGGCGGCGCCGAGGATGCTGTTCGGGACGAGCGCCACGCCCACGCCCGCCTCGATCAGCGCGAGGGCGACCTCGTAGTCGCGGGTCTCGTAGGCCACGGTCAGCCGCACCCCGGCGGCCGCGGCGGCGGTGTCCAGGCTGACCCGGTTGGGGATGCCCGGCGCACCGCAGATCCACTCCTCCTCGGCCAGGTCGGCCAGGGTCGGGGCCCGGTGGGCGAGGACGGGGTGTCCGGCCGGGGCGACCACCATGAGCGGGTCCACCAGGACGCGTTCGCGGTGCAGGCCGCCGACGTGGGGCAGGGGTGCGCCCGGGTAGCGGTGGGTGACGAGCAGGTCGAGGTCCCCGGAGGTGACCAGACCGTACCCGCCGGGCGGTTCGATGTCGGACAGCGACAGGCGCACGTGCGGGTGGGCGTGCCCGAAGGCGGCGAGTGTCTCGGGCAGCAGCACCTTGCCCGCGCTGGCGAACGCGCCCAGGGACAGGCGGTCGGGGGGCTCGCCCGCGATGGAGCGGACGGCGGCCTCGGCGTCGCGCAGCTCCCCCATGACGCGTTCGCCGTGGTCGAGCAGCACGCGTCCGGCCTCGGTGAGGGTGGCGCCGGTCCGTCCTCGCTCGACCAGGCGGCAGCCGACCTCGCGTTCGAGTTTGGTGAGCTGTTGGGACAGGGCCGGCGGGGTGAACGAGAGGCGTTCGGCGGCCGCGGCGATGGATCCGGCGTGCGCGATCTCGACGAGGACGCGGAGCCGGTTGGCGTCCAGCACGGTTCCCCTCCGTTCCCGCTGTACAACAAAATCAGGTACAAAGTTTCACTTAACGATCTTTAGCAGACCCAACTTTAAGTTAATGCCCAGTAGCGGCAGCATGGGGCCATGAGCCCGAGTACCGCACGTGCCTCGCGCACGCCCACGGCCACCGACGTCCGTGCCGCCGCCGAACGCATCGCCCCCTACGCCCGCCGCACCCCGGTCATGCGCACCGAGGTCGACGGGCGCCCGCTCACCCTGAAGCTGGAGTACCTCCAGCGCACGGGCGCGTTCAAGCTGCGCGGCGCGCTCAACGCCCTGCTCGGCGGGGAGCCCACCGACCGGGTGATCACGGCTTCGGGCGGCAACCACGGGCTGGGCGTGGCCACCGCGGCCTCGCTGCTGGGTATCCGGGCGGCCGTGTACGTGCCCGAGACGGTGCCCGAGGCCAAGGCGGCGGCACTGGCCAAGACGGGCGCGGAGATCGTGCGCGTGGGCCGGGAGTACGCCGAGGCAGCCGAGGCCGCCCGCACGCGCGCGGAGAACGAGGGGGTGCGCTACCTGCACGCCTACGACGATCCGCTCGTCGTCGCCGGTCAGGGCACGATCGGCCTGGAGATCGCCGCCGACGCCCCCGAGTGCGACACGGTCGCCGTGGCGGTGGGCGGCGGCGGCCTGGTCGCGGGTGTGCGCCTGGGCATCGGGGAGGAGCGGCGCGTGGTCGCGGTGGAGCCGGAGGGCTGCCAGAGCCTGCACGCGGCGCTGGCCGCCGGGCACCCGGTGCGGACCCCGGTGGACTCGGTGGCGGCCTCGGCGCTGGGCGCGGCGGTCCTGGGCCGGGTGCCGTTCGAGGTGTTGCGCGCGCACCCGGTGACGCCCGTGCTGGTCGGCGAGGAGGAGATCGTCCAGGCTCAGGACCGGCTGTGGGAGGAGTTCCGGATCGCCACCGAACCGGCCGCGGCGGTGCCGTTCGCCGCGTGGCTGGCCGGGCGGGTCCCGGGTGAGAACCCGTGCCTGGTGGTGTGCGGGGCCAACGCGGACTGGCGGCGCGCGGACTGAGCCGGTCCGGGCCCGGGCACGCCTGACGCGTGAGGTTCTCGCACGTCATCGACGCGTCGAGGGCTCATCGTCCGATGCCGTGTCGTGATGCCGTTCACGTGCCCCAGATCATTGTTACCCATGGGTCGCCCTTACATTGGGGGTCACACAAGACCACCTTCGTGAGGGAGAACACGCGTGCTCTACGGTGCGTTGCGGCAGACCGCGGCGGTCCTCGCCCGGACACTGTGCCGACCGACCATCGAGGGCCGGGAGAACGTCCCCGCCACGGGGGCGGTACTGCTCGCCAGCAACCACCTCTCCTTCGTCGACAGCGTCGTGATCCCGCTGGCGGTCAGGACGCGGCAGGTCCGTTTCCTGGCCAAGAGCGACTACTTCGAGGGGACCGGGGTCAAGGGGAGGGCGACCAAGGCCGTGTTCAGCTCCCTGGGGGCCATGCCGGTCCGGCGGAACGACGCCCGCGGCGCGATGCTGTCGCTGGAGCTGATGCTCGAGCGGCTGCGCGAGGGCGAGGCGTGCGTGGTCTACCCCGAGGGCACCCGCTCCCGGGACGGGCGGCTCTACCGGGGCCGGACGGGCGTGGCGCACCTGGCGCTGGAGTCCAAGGCGCCGGTGGTGCCGGTGGCGGTGTCCGGGACCCAGGGGGTGCAGCCGATCGGCGCGCCGGTCCCCCGCCCGCACCCGTTCACCGTGCGGTTCGGCAGACCGATGGACTTCTCCACCGGGTACGACCACCTGGCCCCGGGGAAGGCGCGCCGGGAGATCACCGACCGCATCATGGACGCCATCCACGGCCTGTCCGGCCAGGAGCGCGCCAGCGGGTACAACACCCACGGCTCCGAGGACTGACCCCCGCGCCGCACCGGCCGCACCGGTGACCGTGTGTGCCGGGCCGAATCATTCATCGACCCGAAACCGGGAATCCGCACGAGGGATCACCGGCACTCGGAGAATCTGGCAGATGCGACCTCTCCAGAGACAGCACGAGCGATCCCTCCTGCGGAAGCTCTTCGACGAGTGTGTGAGGGGCGAGGGGCACCTCGTCCACCTCACGGGGCCGACCGCCTCCGGCAAGTCGGTCCTGCTGGGAGACTTCGTCAGCCACGTGGCGGACAGCGGAGCGAGACACCTGTCCGCCAGCGGATCCCCCAGCGAGCGAGCGTTGGAACTGGGCCTGATCAACCAGGTCATGGACGGAGCGGGGCTGCCCCCGCTGTCCCCCGCCCCGGAACGGGACTCCGGTCACCCCCCAGAACCCCTACCGCCCCGGGTCGTGCTCCGGTTGGAGGAACTCTGCCTCACGCTGCGCGACACGGCCGCGGACACCCCCCTGGTCCTGCACGTCGACGACGCCCACCACACCGACGCCGCCTCGGCCCACTGCCTCCTGTATGTCCTGCGGCGCCTGCACCGGGCTCCGGTCATGGCGGTCGTCTCCGGGCGACCGTTCCCCCACTCGGGGGCCGCCGCGCCCCTCGGCGAACTGGCGTGGCTCCCCCACTGCACCCGGATCCGGCTCGCGCCCCTGGACCGGTCGGGCGTGCGGGAGATCGTGTCGGAGTACCGCGCCGAGGCCGATGACCAGACCGTCACGGACCTGGTGGAGATCACCGGAGGCGTGCCGGGCCTGGTACGGGCCGTTCTCGACGACCGGGTGGACACCTCGGCGGGTGTGTCAGGACGGGACCGCTCCACGTCCCGGGTGCGGCCGGGCGAGTCCTACCGGGTCTCCTTCACCGAGTACCTGCGCCGCCACGACCCCTCGGCCGTGCCGCTCGCCAAGGCGCTGGCCGTCATGGGCGAGTCGGAACCGCCCGGGCACTCCCCCCTCTCCACCCTGTCCGGCCTGGGGGACGCCGAGACCAGGGACGGGCTGCGACGGCTCAGGACGGCGGGGTTCCTGGACGCCCGGGGTTTTCGCTGCCCCGAGGCCCAGGCCGCCGTTCTGGACCTGATGGGACCGCAGGAGAGGGCGCGGACCCACCTGTGGTGCGCCCGGCTCCTCCACCGGGACGACGCGCCCGTCGAGCGGATCGCGCACCACCTGTGCGCGGCAGAACCCGAGGACCAGCCGTGGGCGGTCCCGATCCTGGGCGCGGCCGCCGAGCAGGCCATGGGGCGCGGGGAGGTCGGGTTCGCGGTCGACTGCCTCGACACCGCCCTGGCCTGCTGCGACGACGAGGCGGCCCGTCCCCGGATCACCCTCGCCCTCGCCGCCGCCCTGTGGCGGATGGACCCTTCAGCCGCGACCCGCCATCTGCTGCGGCTCACCCGGGGCGCCCTCGTCGAGCGGCTCTCCGCATGCGAGCTGTACGCGCTGGTGCGCGGACTCCTGTGGATGGGGCACCACGCGGAGGTGGCGCGGGTCCTGTCCGCCCTTCCCGAGCCCCTGCGCGACCCCGGTGTCGGCGGGACCGCCCTCGTGGTCGAGGCCCGTGTCACCAGGGCGGTGTGCGAGTCCACCTATCCCGAACTGTCCCATCTGGTCCCCGCGACGGACGGACCGGGCCCCCGGGGCGGGATCCCCGCCATCTCCACGGAGGTGCTGCGGCTCAAGGGGGCCGAGTCGCTGGCCGACGTGCTCGGCGAAGGCGCC
>NZ_ANBC01000353.1 GCF_000341125.1 Nocardiopsis lucentensis DSM 44048
GCCATGGTCAGGGCCGAGGAGGTCCTGACCAACGCCGGGTTCGGCGAGCACATGGTGGAGGCGGTGTTCGCGGCCCTGTCGACACTGGTCTACGCCGATCAGCTCGACCGGGCCGCCTACTGGAGTCAGTCGCTGCTCGGCGCGGCGGACCGGTCCCCGCTCTGGACCGGGCAGGCCCACATGATGCGTGCCGAGATCGCGTTGCGCCGGGGCGACCTGGGGCTGGCCCGCCACCACGCGCGGGCGGCGCTGTCGTCGCTGCCCCTCCCCGGCTGGGGCGCGATGGCCGGACTGCCGTTGAGCCACCTCCTGCTGGTCGCCGAGGCCACGGGTGACCGGCAGGAGGGCGCCGGGGTCATGGCCGAACGGGTGAGCGAGGTCGTCCTGAGGTCCCGCTTCGGGCTGCACTACCTGTACGCCCGCGGGCACCACCACCTCAACGCAGGACGGGACCAGAGCGCCCTGGCGGACTTCACCCTCTGCGGTGAACTGATGGTCGGATGGGGTCTGGACACGCCCTCCCTGGTGCCCTGGAGGGGCGGCGCCGCGAGGGCCCGACAACGGCTCGGCGCCACCGACACCGCCCGGGAACTGGTGCTGGAGCAGCAGGCGCTGGTGGGGCCGGAGCGTCACCGGACCCGGGGCATCGCCCTGCGGGACCTGGCGGCCACGCTGCCCCCGGCCGAGCGGGTGCCGGTGTTGGACGAGGCCGTGCGCGTACTGGACCGGGCCCCGGACGCGCTGGAGGCGACGCGGGCGCGGCTGGAGCTGGCCGACGCCCGGGAGTCCCTGGGTGAGGCCGCGGAGGCGGCCGGTCTGCGCGAGAGGGCGCGGCGCCACCGGATCGGCGCCGCGACACCGACCGCGGGGGACGGCGCCGTTCCCCCGCCCGCCCTCCCCCGCGCCGGGGCCCGGATCCCGGCGCGGCCGACGACGGCCGGGCTGACCAAGGCCGAGACCCGGGTGGCGGTGCTCGCGGCCCGGGGGCTGACCAACCGCCAGATCTCCACCAGGCTGCACGTCACGGTCAGCACGGTGGAACAGCACCTGACACGGATCTACCGCAAGCTCTCCATCACCGACCGCCGACGGATCACGGACGTGGTCGCCCGGGAGCACGACATGGCGCTCTAGTTCTTGGGCGTGCCGCTTCGCTTCGACCCGCCCGGAGGCCGCTCCGGGCGGGTCGGGCACCCTCGGCGAACGCCTGGCGGCACGGCGCCCACCTGAAGGGCCCCGACGGTGCCCGAACCGCCTCCGGCCCGGTCGTCACTCGGCCGCGGCTCCGGACTCGACCAGCTTCTTGAGGGCGCGGTTCATCTCGACGAAGCCCTCCTCGGTGCGCTTCAGGGTGCCCTTGACCAGGGGCACCAGGAGTCCGGTGAACGTCTCCCTGTGGATCAGGACGGTTCCGTCGCCGGAGGGGGCCAGTCGGAACTCGTGGACGGCTCGGGCCAACCACGCGGCGCCGACGGTCCCCTCCCAGCACAGCGCGCGACCGGGTTCGGCCACGGTGATCACCGGTTCGTGCCTGCTCTGGCCGCCACCGGGGAGGACCATCCGGAACGCGATGCGCTCACCGACCGCGGCTGCGCCGTCGGCCTCGACGATGACGGGGTTCCACTCGCGGTAGCGCCCCAGGGCGGCCAGGGCCTCCCACACCCGTTCGGGTGCGGCGTCGATGCTCTGGCGGGTCTCGATCACGTGCATGGCGGGTCTCCTCGGCGGGTGCGGGTCGGTGCGGCGGTGGTTTCAGGTCCGGCCGACGGGGGCGGGCAGCGCCGCCCGGACGTCGGCGGCCAGGGCGCGGGCCAACCGGTCCGGCCCGTGGTCGGCGAAGTAGAAGTGCCCTCCGGGCAGGGTGCGGTGGGTGAACGCGGTGCTGGTCTCGTCCGCCCAGGCGGCCACGTCCCCGACGGGTGCCCACGGGTCGCGGTCGCCCGCGTAGGCGGACACCGGGCAGGCCAGCGGCGCCCTGCCGGGATCGGGCCGGTGGGAGGCGACCGCTCCCAGGTCGGCGCGGACCAGGCGCAGGAACCTGTGACGGAACTCGGGGACCTGGGCGATCCGTTTCGGCATGCCGCCGCCCACCGTGTCCAGGGCGGCCAGCAGGGCGTCGTCGTCGAGTCGGTGGACGCCGTGGACGCCCTGGGACTGGTGGTCGGGCGCGACCCGGCCGGAGACGCCCAGCCACAGGGGCCGGTGTCCGCGTGCGGTGAGGGTGCGCGCGACCTCGTGGGCGAGGACGGCGCCGAGGCTGTGTCCGAACAGCGCGAACGGACCGTCGATCTCCGGTTCCAGCTCGGCGACCGCGCGCCGCGCCATCGACGCCATGTCGGTGAGCGGGGGCTCGGAGTTGCGGCGGCCGTGTCCGGGCAGGTCGTACAGCAGCGGTTCCCAGTCCTGGGGTAGCGCCCGGGCGAGTGGGAAGAGGCCCGCGGCGGACCCTCCGGCGTGGTGGAACACGAACAGGCGCAGCTCGGCGTCGACCACCGTGCGCGGGCGGGTGAAGGGGGTGGTCATACGGTCGCCTCCTGTCGGGGCCGGTCCGCCACGGCCTCGGCGATGCGGTCGGCCAGTCCGGCCACGAGCGCGCCGACGGTGGCCTCCGTGTCGAAGCCCTCCAGGGGGATCTCGCACCCGAAGCGCTGCTCCACGCTGGTGAGCAGCATCATCGCGGTGAAGGAGTCGCCGCCCACCTCCAGGAAGGCGCTGTCGGGATCGACCGCCTCCTCCGCGTGCAGGACCGTGGCGAGTTCGTCGTGGAGGAAGGCGGTGATCTCGGCGCGGTCGACCCCGGCCGCACCGGACTCCCGGTCCGGGGCGGCCGTGCCCGTGGCCGTGCCGGTCCGGGGCTC
>NZ_ANBC01000354.1 GCF_000341125.1 Nocardiopsis lucentensis DSM 44048
GGTCGAAGGAGACGCCGTCCGGGCTGAGCGCCGACAGGTCCAGGTCGGCTCCGGCCGTGTACAGGGCGGCCAGGGCGTCGAGGAAGGGGCGGGCGGGGTCCGGCCCGACGGCCAGCAGCGGGTGCTCGCGATCGTCCCACACCAGGGCGGCGGCGTAGGCGTCGGTGTCGGCGGGTTCGGCGGCCGTGCGCACGCCCAGACCGGTCAGGGCGCCGGCCAGGGCGGCGGCCGGGTCGGTGTCGGGGCTCGCGAGGTCCAGGCCCGGCAACGCGTCGGCCAGGGAGCGAACGGCGTCGGCCAGGGCCCGGCGGTCCCGCCCCAGGCGCAGGGTCACGGTGCGGCCCGCGGTGGCGGCGGGGGGCGGTGCGGCGGCCAGCGCGGCGCGCAGGTTGTCGGCCAGTTCGGCGGCGTCGGCTCCGGTGGCGGCGACCCGGTGGGGCAGGTGCGCCCGGCCGAGGCGCAGGGTGTGGCAGGCCGGGGCCGGGTCGGCGCCGCGGGCCAGGTGGTGGCCGACGCGGTCGACGAGGTCGGACAGCGCGGCGCGGTCGCGGGCCGAGACGGTGACCAGTTCCCGGCGGGCGG
>NZ_ANBC01000355.1 GCF_000341125.1 Nocardiopsis lucentensis DSM 44048
GCAGGGCGTGGGCGTTGGTGCCGCTCAGCCCGAAGGCGCTGACCCCCGCGACGCGTGCGTGCTCCGGCCAGGGGGCGGCGCGGTCGGGAACCTCCAGATTCCCCGTATCCCAGGGGATGTGGGGGTTGAGGGGGCCGTCCTCGGGTGCGCGGGCGGCGGGGACGGTGCCGTGGCGCAGCATGAGGACGACCTTGATCAGCGCGGCCACCCCCGAGGCGGCCTCCAGGTGGCCCAGCCGGGCCTTGACGCTGCCGACCTTCAGGGGCGCCTCACGGTCGGAGCCGCCGTAGACCTCCTGGAGCGCGCCCGCCTCGATGGGGTCGCCCAGGGAGGTGCCGGTGCCGTGCGCCTCGACGTAGGAGACCTCCTCGGGGCGCAGTCCGGCGTCGGCGAGGGCGGAGCGGAGGACCTCCTGCTGGGCGGGTCCGTTGGGCACGGTCAGCCCGGAGGAGGCGCCGTCGTGGTTGACGGCGCTGCCGCGCAGCACGGCCAGGACCGGGCGGCCCTCGCGCTCGGCCTCCTCCAGGCGCATCAGGACCAGGGCGCCCACGCCCTCGCCGCGGCCGTAGCCGTCGGCGGAGGCCAGGAAGGGCTTGCTGCGGCCGTCGGGGGCCAGGGCCCGGCTCTGGCACAGGGAGACCATCAGCTCCGGGGAGAAGAGGGCGTTGGCGCCGCCGACGAGGGCGTAGCGGCACTCGCCCCGGCGCAGGCTCTGCGCCGCCTGGTGCAGTGCCACCAGGGAGGAGGAGCAGGCGGTGTCCACGCTCACCGCCGGGCCGGACAGGCCCAGGGCGTGGGAGACGCGTCCGGCGGCGAAGGCGTGGCCGCCGCCGGTGCCGTAGTAGGGGTCGATGCCGTCCAGGTCGGCGCCCCGGGTGAGCCGGTCGGTGTACTCGGCCGCCATGATGCCGACGAAGACCCCGGCGTCGAGCCGCCGCCCGCGGCGGATCGCGATCCCGGCCCGTTCCATGGCCTCCCACGCCACCTCCAGCATCAGGCGCTGCTGGGGGTCGAGCGACTCGGCCTCGCGGCGGGAGATCCCGAAGAACGCGGCGTCGAAGGAGGCGATGTCGTCGATCAGGGCCGCCCGGGACACGTAGGAGGTTCCGGGGCGGCCCGGCTGCGGGTCGTACACCGAGCGCAGACCGGGGCGGTCCTCGGGGAACTCGCTGGTGGCGTCCGCGCCACCGTTGAGGAAGTCCCAGTACTGGTCCGGTGCGGTCAGGCCGCCGGGCAGGCGCAGGGCGGTGCCGACGACGGCCAGCGGGGCCCGGCTCTCCTCCTTGAGCCGGCGCACCTGGTCCTTGAGTCTGCGGGTCAGGGCGAGCTGTTCCTCGACGAGGCTGCGCAGTTCGGTCGCTTCCACGGTCTTCCTCACTCTTCGCTCATCAGCTCGGCGCGGGCGGCCGCGACGAGGTCCTCGGTGCTCAGTTCGGCCAGGTCCGCGGCGGGTTCCGGTGTCGGCGGGGTCGGGGCGGGCGGCTCGGGCGCGGCCTGCTCGCCGAGCAGCCTGTGGTCGAGGTAGCGGGCCATGGCCTCGACGGTGGGGTGGTCCAGGCCGACGGTGGAGGGCAGGTCGAGGTCGAGGGCGTGGACGAGGCGTCCGTGCAGGTCGATGACCATGATCGAGTCCATGCCCAGGTCGGCGAACCCCTCCTGGTCGGTGACGCGGTCGGTGTCCCCGAGGACCCGGCCGACCTCCCCGCGCAGGGCGTCGTGGAGGGCGTCGAGGCGGTCCGGGCCGTCGGTGTCGGCCAGGTGCGCCCGTAGCCAGCCGCGTTCGGGGCCCCGCTG
>NZ_ANBC01000356.1 GCF_000341125.1 Nocardiopsis lucentensis DSM 44048
GCGGCGGCGGTCAGGGCTGGCCAGGCCGTCCGGTCGGTGAGCGGGGTCAGCCCGGCTCGGGCGACGGCGGAGCGGACCCGCTCGTCGGCGGCCAGGCCGCCCTTGTCGCCGGGTTCCCAGGGCCCCCAGGCCACGGCGGTGGCGGGGACGCCGCGGCCGCGCAGGGACCGCGCCAGGCCGTTGAGGTAGCCGTTGGCGGCGGCGTAGTTGGCCTGACCGGCCGAGCCCAGGACCGAGGAGACCGACGAGAACAGGACCAGGGAGCGCAGCGGCTGGTCGGCGACGGCCTCGGCGATCCGGTCCGCGCCCTGGGCCTTGGCCGCGAACACGGTGCGGAACGCGTCCTCGTCCATCTGGGGGAAGGCCCCGTCCGCGGTGGTTCCGGCCAGGTGGAACACGTGGCGCAGGGGGCGGTCGGCGGTGGCGGGGGGC
>NZ_ANBC01000357.1 GCF_000341125.1 Nocardiopsis lucentensis DSM 44048
CGCTGCCCGCGACCACGCGGACGGTGGTGCCCGTCCCGGAGAGCCGGTCGATCACCGCGCGGGCGGTCGCGTCGGGCTCCGACCGCGCCATGAGGGTGAGGTCGTCGACGCCGCTGGCGGCCAGCCAGCGGGCCACGCTCAGGCCGAGGGCGCCCAGCCCGCCGGTGACCAGGGCCGCCCCGCCGTCGGCGGGGTCCTCCTCACCGGTCGGGGTGTCCTGGGTGGCCAGGCGCGCCACCTGGACCCCGTCGGGGGTGACCCGCAGACGGGTGCCGTTGGGCGCGTCCAGACGGGTGGCCAGGGCGGCGGCCGCCCGGGCCGGGTCGGCGCCGTCGGCGAGGGTGACCCGCAGCAGTCGGCGGGCGGGGTCCTCGGCCTCCAGGGCGGCGAGCATGCCCCACAGGGCCTCCCGGACCGGCGCGTGGGCGTCGGAGCCGTCGGCCAGGACCGCGTAGGCGGTGTCGGCGGGGGTCCGGCGCAGGGTGTCGGCCAGGTCGAGGGCGGCGGAGAGGGCGTGTTCGGCGCTGCTGCCGGGGAGGTGGAGGAACCGGGTGTCGACCAGCAGGTCGGCGCCCGGGCCGTCCGGTCCGTCCGGGGCGGTGGCGGTCTCGGCGGCGATCCCGAGGTCGGTCAGGGCCGCGGTGAGGCCGTGGTCGGTGTCGGGTGCGCGCAGGACGGTCGCCGCGCCGGGGCGGCGGGCGCCTTCCGTGTCGGTGGTGTCGGGGCGCCAGCGGAGGGTGTGCAGGTGGTCGCGGCGCATTCCGGCCTGAAGCGCCTCGCGGGGGGCGTGGCGCACCCGGAAGCGGTCGGCGGCCAGGAGCGTGTCGCCGTCGTCGGTGAACATGCGCAGGTCGGCGACCTCGACCCGGAGGCGTCCACCCGGCAGGTCGGTGGCCTCCAGGACCCTGACGTGCCCCCACGTCCCGGTGCCGGGGCGGCCGCGGGCGGGGAAGGAGAGCCGGTCGGCGGAGAAGGGGATCGCCAGCGAGGGCGCCTCCTCGGCGCGGGTGTCGACCATGAACCCGGCGATGCTCTGGAAGCAGGAGTCGATCAGGCCGGGGTAGAGCTCGTAGTCGGCCGGGTCGTCGGGCAGGTCGGGGCGGCGGTAGCGCACCAGCGCCTCCCGGCCGCGGATCCATACCCCGTCGATCCACCGGAACGAGGGGCCGAGGGTGTAGCCGAGGTCGCGGAAGTAGGTGTAGAAGGCCGCCCCGTCGATGTGGCGTTCCGCGGCCTCGGTGAAGGCGGCGGTGTCGGGCAGGTCGGGGACGGGGGCGGCCTCGTCGGTGGCGACCCGTGCCCGCAGGTGCTCTTGCCAGGGGCCGTCGTGGTCCGCGTCGTCGGGGCGGCTGTGCACGGTGAGCGGGGGCCGTTCCCCCTCGCCGACCACCAGTTGGGTCTCGAACCCGTCCCCGTCCTCGATGACCAGGGCGCGCGGGCACAGCAGGTCGGCCAGGGTCAGGGGTTTGCCGTCCCCGGCCAGGGCACTGAGCGCGGTGGCCAGGTGGGAGGCGGCCGGTGTCACGACCGTTCCGTACAGGCGGTGGTCGGTGAGGTAGCGGGGGAAGTCGGCCGTGCGGGGGAAGGCGAAGGCGCGGCCGGTCAGGGCGGGCGAGCGCAGTTCCCTGCCCCAGTGCCGCTCGGGGGCGGGCGTGTTCGCCGGGGTGCGCGCCGGTACCGGCGCGGCCCAGTGCGGGGCGGGGTCGAAGGGGTAGTGCGGCGCGTCGGCGGCACCGGGGCGGCCGATGGACTGGACGGCGGACCAGTCCAGGT
>NZ_ANBC01000358.1 GCF_000341125.1 Nocardiopsis lucentensis DSM 44048
CCGGCGCCCCTGCGCGCCGACGCCACCAGTGCGGGGGTACCGGTTCCCGCGGTCGAGGCGCGGACCAGGCCGAGGAGGGTGCGGCCGGGGCCGACCTCCAGGCAGACGTCGACGTCCTGTTCGGTCAGGGCGCGCACGCCCTGGTGGAAGAGGACGGGCCGGCGCACGTGCCGGCGCCAGTACTCGGCGGTGTACTGGTCGGGTGCGGCCGGGCCGCCGGTGACGTTGGCGATGATCGGGATCTGGGGCCGCGCGAACTCCATGGGGGCCAGGACCTCGGTGAAGTCGTCGAGGATCGGGTCCATGAGGCGGGAGTGGAAGGCGTGCGAGACGGTGAGCGCGCGGGCCTTGGCGCCCAGTTCCCGGACCCGTTCGGCCAGCGCCTCCGTCTGCTCGGGGGCGCCCGCGACCACGACCGACTCGGGGCCGTTGACGGCGGCCACGTCCAGGTCGGTGCCCTCCAGCAGTTCCCGGACGCGGTCGAGGGGGAGGGTGACCGAGAGCATGGCGCCGGGCGCGGTGCCCTGCATGAGCGCGCCTCGGTCGCGGATCAGCCGCAGTCCGTCCTCCAGGCTGAGCACTCCGGCGTGCACGGCGGCCGCGACCTCGCCGACGCTGTGGCCCATGACCGCGACGGCGCGGACCCCCCAGGACTCCCAGAGGGCGGCCAGGGCCAGTTCCAGGGCCACGAGCGCGGGCTGGGTGACCCTGGTCTGGTCGATGAGGGCGGGGTCGGCCGATCCGAACATCAGGTCGGTGAGTGGGGCGCCGAGGGAGCCGTCCAGGATGCGGTCGCAGCGGTCCAGGACGTCGGCGAAGACCGGTTCGGTCTCGTAGAGCTCGCGGCCCATGCCGAAGTACTGGCTGCCCTGCCCGGAGAACAGCAACGCTACGCGCGGCGCCCCGCCGGTGGCGCATCCCTGGTCGGGACCGGTCAGGGCGTCGCGCAGTTCGGTGGCGCCGGTGCCGACGACGGCGCGGCGGACGGGCAGGTGGGCGCGTCCGGTCCCGGCGGTGGCGGCCAGCGCGGGGATCTCGTCGTCGGTGGCGGTGGCCAGGCGGTCGCGCCAGGCCAGGGTGAGGCGGTCGAGCCCCTCGGGGTCGGCGGCCGAGAGCGGCAGGACCACGCGGGCGGGTCCCTCGCCGTCCTCCCGCTCCGGGAGGGGAGGGGCCTCCGCCACGACCAGGTGGGCGTTGGTGCCGCTGAACCCGAACCCGGACACGCCCGCCAGGCGCGGCCGGTCGCCGGTCGGCCAGGCGGTGGGTTCGGTGACCGGCCGGGCGCCGATCCGGTCCCAGGGCACGTGCGGGTTGGGTTCGGCGCAGTGGAGGGTGGCCGGGAGCGTTCCCTCGCGCAGGGCCAGGACGGTCTTGAACAGGGCCGCCATGCCGGAGGCGGACTCGGCGTGGCCGATGTTGCTCTTGACCGAGCCCATCAGGAGGGGGCGGTCGGGGTCGCGGTCCCGCCCCAGGACGTTCCAGGCGGCCTCCACCTCGATGGGGTCGCCCAGGGAGGTTCCGGTGCCGTGCGCCTCCAGGTAGTCGATGTCGGCTCCGCCGACCCCGGCGTCGGCCAGCGCGGCGGCGATCACGGCCTCCTGGGCGCGGCCGCTGGGCGCGGTCAGTCCGGTGGAGGCCCCGTCCTGGTTGACGGCGCTGCCGCGCAGCACGGCCAGGATCCGGTCGCCGTCGGCGTGGGCGTCGCTGAGCCGTTTGAGGACCACGACGCCGCAGCCCTCGGCCCGGCCGAACCCGTCGGCATCGGCGGAGAAGGTCTTGCACCGGCCGTCGGGGGCGAGCATGTGCGCGCGGCTGGTGGCGACGGTGCAGGTCGGGTCGGCGATGACGTTGACGCCGCCGACGATCATCCGGTCGGCCTCGCCCGCCCGCAGGGAGCGGACGGCCAGGTGCAGGGCGACCAGGGAGGAGGAGCAGGCGGTGTCGACGGCGAACGCGGGTCCGTTCAGGCCGAGCAGGTAGGAGATCCGTCCGGCGGCGGCGTTGAGCGCGGTGCCGGTGCCGAAGTAGGCGTCCACCCCGTCGGGGCCGCCGCGTTCCAGGACGCGGGCGTAGTCGGAGTTGGACAGGGCCGTGATGACGCCGGTCCGGGTCCCGCGCAGGGAGGTGGGGTCGGTGGCGGCGTCCTCCAGGGCGTGCCAGGCGGACTGGAGCAGGAGCCGGTGCTGGGGGTCCATGCTCTGGGCCTCGCGGGCTGGGATCTGGAAGAACGGCGCGTCGAACCCGGCGATGTCGGTCAGGAAGCCGCCCCGGTCGGTGGTGAGGTTGGCGGGGTCGAAGCCGATCCCCTCCCAGCGGTGGGCGGGGACCGGACCGGTCGCGTCGCGGCCCCGGCTGAGCAGGTCCCACAGCCGCCCGGTGTCCTCGGCGCCGGGGAAGCGCCCGGCCATGCCGACGACGGCGACGGGTTCGCGGTCGGCCGGGGCGGCCGGGGCGGCCGGGGCGCTGTCCCGGTCCGCGGTGGCCGCGCGGACGGTCGCCCGCCGGACGGGCGCGGCGGGGGG
>NZ_ANBC01000359.1 GCF_000341125.1 Nocardiopsis lucentensis DSM 44048
GAACACCTCCGAGATCTCCACGGTCAGGCCGAGTTCGGCGGACAGCTTCTGGACGAGGTCGACCGCCATGACCGAGTCCAGGCCCAGGTCGTAGAACCCGGTGTCGGTGCGCAGGGCGGTGGCGTCGGCGTGGCCGAGGACCGTGGCCAGGGCGCCCGCGGTGTAGCGCAGGGCCGCGTCGGCACGGGTGCGTTCGGGGGCGGCCAGGATGCGCCCGGCGGCCTCGGTCGCCACCGCCGAGGCCTGGTTCGCGCCCGCCGTGACCTCGGCCAGGAGGGGCCGGACGCGGCGCGCGGCCATGACGCCGGTGAACCGGTCCCAGTCCACGGGGCAGACCAGGACATGGGGGTCGCCGTCGGGGCCTCGGGCGGTCAGGGTGGCGCCGCCCTCGGCGGGGGCGATGTCGCCGAGCCCCATGGCGGCCAGGTCGGCGCGCGCCCGCGCGTCGGCCATGCCGTCCAGCCGCCAGAGCCCGAAGGCCAGGCTCGCGGCCGGTGCTCCGGTCGCGGCGCGGTGGGCGGCGAGGGTGTCGGTGCCGGCGTTGGCTGCGGCGTAGGCGGCGTGTCCTTCGCTCCCCCACAGGGCGGAGGCCGAGGAGGTCGTGACGTAGAAGTCCGGTGCGTGGTCGCGGCTGAGCAGGGACAGCCACCAGGCGCCGGAGTACTTGCCGCGCAGGGCGGCGGCGAAGTCCTCGGCGGTGATCGAGGCGATCGGACGCTGGGGCAGGGTCCCCGCGCAGTGCACGATCCCGCCCAGGGCGGGCATCGCGCGCAGGGCCCGGTCGGTGTGGTCGACGACCGACGGGAGGTCGCAGTCGGCGGCGACGTAGGCCGCCTCGACCCCGTCACGGCTGAGCCGGTCGAGGAGCCCGGTGGCGGCCTTCCCGAGTTCGGCGCCGGGGCGGCGGCCCAGGAGCAGCAGGTGGCGGGCCCCGCGCCGGACGAGGTCCTCGGCGACGGCGCGGCCGACTCCGCCCAGGCCGCCGGTGACCAGGTACGTGGCGTCGGGCCGCACGGGCAGCTCGGGGGTGTAGTCGTCGGCCGCGGGGACCAGACGGGGGACGAGGGCGGCGCCGTCGCGGACGGCGGCGGTGTCCTCGTCGTGGTCGGCCGTGAGCAGGTCGACCGCGGCGAGGGCGTCGGCGTGGGCGGTCTCGGCCGGGAGGTCGACGGTGCCGCCCCAGACCGCGCCCAGTTCGAGTCCGAGGCAGGGGGCGAGGCCGTTGAGCAGGCCGTGCGGACCGGCGATGACGGTCTCGGTGCCGGTCACCCGGCGGCTGGCCCGGGTCAGGGCGTACGCGCGGTCGCCGGGGACGCCCCGGGCTGCCAGGTCCCTGACCCGCTCGGTGACCTCGGCGCACAGCCGGGCGCCCTCGTGGGCGATGTCCCGTTCGGGATCGGGGGTCTCGGGCAGGGGCGGGGCGGTGTGGGCCAGGAGCAGGGTGACCGGCTCGGTCTCGGGCAGCGGGTCGCGGGTCCAGCCCTCGGGGAGCTCGCCCTCGACGGCCCCGTCCTGGACCCGTCCGGTCAGGCCGCGCTCGTGGGCGGCGGTGAGGATCACGCGCAGGGTGTGGGCGTCGTCGCCCGCGAGCACGAGGGAGCGCCCGGCGCGGTCGGGTCCGTCGGCGGGGCCCGG
>NZ_ANBC01000360.1 GCF_000341125.1 Nocardiopsis lucentensis DSM 44048
CAGGGGTAGGCGGGCAGGTCGACCACGTGGCGCGGTAGCCCGGCCAGGTCGGGCGGGGTGACGGCCAGCGGGTCGTCGACGGTCTCCACCAGCGGGGAGTCCTGGGCCTCGGCGATCGCCCGCAGGGCCGTGACGGCCGTGTCCGGGTCGGTGGCGCGGACCCGGGCGCGGACCCGGTGGCGGTGCCGTCCCAGGGTCAGGGTGTGGGCGAAGGCGGCGTAGCCGTCCCGGGTGTCGGGTACCGCGTCGACCAGGTCGGCGGCCAGGGCGCGTAGGGCCTCGGCGGTGGCTGCGGTCAGTTCGAACCCGGGGACGGCCTCGGGGGTCGTGGGCGGTTCGGTGACCGGGTCGGCCGGGCCGACGATGACGTGGGCGTTGGTGCCCGACATGCCGAAGGAGCTGATCCCGGCGTGGGCGGCGCCGCCCGCCGTGTCCCAGGGCAGGGGTTCGGTGGGCAGGACGATGCCGGTGCCCCCGATGTCGACGCGGGGGTTGGGGGTGGTGAAGTTGGCCAGGGGCGCGACCGCGCCGCGACGCAGGCAGGCGACGGCCTTGAGCACCCCGGCCACGCCCGCGGCGGCCTCCAGGTGGCCGATGTTGTTCTTCAGGGCGCCCACCCGCAGCGGCGCGCCGCCGTTGCGGCGGGGG
>NZ_ANBC01000361.1 GCF_000341125.1 Nocardiopsis lucentensis DSM 44048
CCAGCGAGGTGCCGGTGCCGTGCGCCTCGACCAGGCCCACGTCGGCGGGGGTCAGCTCGGCGTCGGCCAGCGCCCGGGTGATGACGTCGACCTGGGCGAGCACGTTGGGCGCGGTGAACCCGGAGGAGCGGCCGTCCTGGTTGACGGCCGAGCCGCGCAGCACGGCCACAACCCGGTCGCCGTCGGCCACCGCCCGGTCCAGGCGTTTGAGGACCACCACGCCGCATCCCTCGCCCCGCCCGAAGCCGTTGGCGCGGGCGTCGAAGGCCTTGCAGCGGCCGTCGGGGGCCAGGGACCCGGTCCGCTGGATGACCCGCGTGGAGCGCGGCGACATGATGACGCTGACCCCGCCCGCCAGGGCGACGTCGCACTCCCCGCTGCGCAGTGCCTGCGCGGCCTGGTGCATCGCGACCAGGGAGGAGGAGCAGGCGGTGTCGACGGCCACGGCGGGGCCGGTCAGTCCGAGGGCGTAGGAGACCCGGCCCGCGGCGAAGCAGTGGCCGCTGC
>NZ_ANBC01000362.1 GCF_000341125.1 Nocardiopsis lucentensis DSM 44048
TGCGCGCGTCGGCCAGCCGGTCGGGCGGCAGGGCGGCGTTCTCCAGCGCCTCCCAGGCGACCTCCAGCAGCAGCCGGTGCTGGGGGTCCATCGCGCGGGCCTCACGGGGGCTGATGCCGAAGAAGGCGGCGTCGAAGCCCAGGGGGTCGTCCAGGAACCCGGCGCGGTCGACGGTGGAGTCCCACCCCTCGGCGAAGGGTTCCCGGCGTGAGGGGGGCAGGGGGCCGACGGCGTCACGGCCCCCGCTGACCAGGTCCCAGAGTCCGTCCAGGTCGCGGACGCCGCCGGGCAGGCGCAGACCGGCGCCGACGATGGCGACGGGCTGGTTGCCGCCGTGCTGCGCGAGTTGGGCCTTGAGCTGTCGGATCGTGTCCATCGCCCGGCTCAGGGGGGTGGGTCCGCCCGGCCGGCCGCTCGGTTCGGTCATCGCGTTCGTCCTCGGTCTCGGTACGTCAGGAGGAGGTGGTCAGGCGCTCGTCCAGCACGGTGGCCAGCGCGTCGGTGCTGCCGTAGGTCCACAGCAGGGTGGGCGAGAGCTTCAGCCCGAAGGCGACCTCCAGCCGGTTGCGCAGCTCCAGGCTCATCAGCGAGTCCAGTCCGAGCTCCTTGAAGGGGGTGCGCCGGTCGATGTCGTCCGGCTCCATGCGCAGAACGCGCCCGGCCAGTTCCCGGACCTTGGCCGCCACGAGGGCGGGGCGCTCCTCGGGGTCGGCGGCCAGGACCCGGACGCGGAACTCGTCCGCCTCGGTGCCGCCGTTGTCGGCGCGGTCCCTGAGCAGCTCCCAGCTGGGCTGGGCGGCGGTCTCGGGGTAGGCGTCGAACCAGCGGCGCAGGTGCAGCGGGACGTATCCGGCCACGGGGGTGTCCTCGCCGAGCAGGGCGTCCAGCGCCCGCCACGCCTCGCCGGTGGTGAAGCCGCCCATGCCGCG
>NZ_ANBC01000363.1 GCF_000341125.1 Nocardiopsis lucentensis DSM 44048
GTCGGTGAACGGACCCCACTGCACGCTCAGCGCGGGCAGGCCCCGGTGGCGGCGCGCGACGGCCAGGGAGTCCAGGTAGGCGTTGGCCGCCGCGTAGGCGGCCTGGCCGACGTTGCCGACCAGCGCCGCGGCCGAGGAGAACAGGACGAAGAGGTCGAGCGGGTCGTCGGCGGTCAGGGCGTCCAGGTGGCGGGCGCCGTCGACCTTGGGGGCCAGGACGCGTTCGGCCGCCTCGGGGGTCAGGGTGGCGATCGTCGCGTCGTCCAGGACGCCGGCCGCGTGCACGACACCGCACAGCGGGGCGCCGTCCTCACGAAGTCCGGCCAGGAGCTTGCCCACCTCCGCGGCGTCGCTGACGTCGGCGGAGGCCGTGCTGACCCGGACCCCGCGCTCGCCGAGCGCCGCGATCCGCTCCCGGGCCCGGTCGTCGGGGCGCGAGCGGCCGACCAGGGTGAGGTGGCGGGCGCCCCGGTCGGCCAGGTGCTCGGCCAGGGACAGGCCCAGGGCGCCCAGGCCGCCGGTGATCAGGTAGGCGCCGTCGGCGCGCAGGCGCCCGTCGGGCATCGCCTCGGGGGCGATGGAGGTGACGGTGTCGGGGTCGGTGAGCACGATCTTGCCCACGTGCGTGCCGCGGGCCATGTCGCGCAGCGCCTCGGCGGCCTCCGCGAAGGGGCGTTCGGTGTACGGCAGCGGGGTGAGATCGCCCTCGCGTACCCGGTCCCACACCCGGTCGAGGAGGTGGGCGAAGCGTCCGGGGCGGCGGGACATGAGCCCGGCCAGGTCGACGGCGGCGAAGGACACGCCCTTGCGGAACTCCGACAGGTCCAGGGAGCGGCCCTGGTAGATGTCCTTCTTGCCGACCTCGACGAACCGGCCGTCCTCGGCCAGGACCCGCATGCCCAGGCCGATGGCGGCCCCGGACAGGGAGTTGAGGACGACGTCGACGCCCCGGCCGCCGGTGGCCGCCCTGACGCCGTCGGCCCAGGACAGGTCGCGGGAGTCGAAGACGTGCTCGATGCCCGACTCACGGAGGAGGCGCCGCTTGTCCTCGCTGCCCGCCGTGGCGATGACGGTGGCGCCGACCGACCGCGCCACCTGGACCGCCGCCTGGCCGAGGCCGCCGGCCGCCGAGTGGATCAGCACGGTCTCCCCCGCCTCCAGGCGGGCCAGGTCGCACAGTCCGTACCAGGCGGTCATGGCCACCAGGGGCAGGGTGGCCGCCTCCGCGTCGCCGATGTGGTCGGGCACGGGGCGCACGTGGTCGGCGCTCAGCGTGACGTGGGAGGCGATGGCGCCGAAGACGCAGGCCACGACCCGCTGGCCGGGCTCCAGTCCGGCGACGCCCTCGCCGACGTCGGTGACGCGCCCGGCGCACTCGCCGCCGAACAGGTCGCCGCCGCTGGGGTCGGGGTAGGTGCCCAGGGCCTTCATGACGTCGATGAAGTTGAGCGCGGAGGCGGTGACGCGGACGCGCACCTCGCCCGGGCCGGGTCGTCCGGCGGCGGTGGTGGGCCGGTACACCAGGCGCTCCCACAGCCCGGGGCGGTCGCTGGTGAGGCGGTGGGGGCGGTGGGGGGTGGTCCAGGGCACCGGGACCGGGCCGCTGTCGTCCGCGCCCGCGGTGAGGCGGCCGACCAGGCGGCGCCCGGGCCGCACGAGGACCTGGTCCTCGCCGTCGTCGGCGAGCAGTTCGACCACCGCGTCGGCGACCCGGTCGGGTCCGGCCACGTCGATGACGCGCGGGGCCAGTTCCGCGTGCTCGCGGCGCAGGACCCGGGTGAACCCCCAGCACAGGGCGGCTCCGGGGTCGGGGACCTCGGTGGTGTCGGCGGCCTGCGCGGCGTGGGTGAGCACCGCCAGGCGGGGCGGGACGCCGCGGGCGGCGCAGGCGCGCACGGTCCCGGTCAGGGCGGTCAGCGCCGCGCGCTGGGCGTCGAGGCCGCGTCCGGCGGCGGGGGTGACGTGCACGAGGGCGTCGAAGGGGGTGTCGGCGGTCTCGTCGGCGGTTCCCGCCCGGTGGACCTCGGCCCCGGCCTCCTCCAGCGCGCGGGCCAGGTCGTCGGCCCCGTCGGCGGGGTCTCCGACGACCGCCCAGGTGCCGGGGTCGGCGGCCGTGGCGGTGGGGAGGGGGCGTTCGACGTAGGTCATGCGGTGGCGGCGCTCGGTGTCGGCGTCGTGCGCCTCGGTGTCCCCGATCGGGCTCAGGCGCAGGCCCCGCATGGTCATCAGGGGGCGTTCGGCCTCGTCGAACAGGGTGAGGTCGTACAGGTGGGTGTCGCGGCGCACGGCGTGGCTCCACCCGGCCAGGACCGGCTGGGCCAGGTCCTGGTGGAGGACCACCCGTTCCACGCCGGTCGGCACGACCGTGGCGTCGTCGTCGCACAGGGCGAGAGTCACCTGGAGGGCGCCGTCCCACAGGGCGGGGTGCAGGCCGTGGGGGCGCGCGCCGACCCGGCCGCGCTCGTCCAGGCCCAGCCTGCCCAGGGCGGCGGTGCCGTCGTGGCGCAGTTCGGTGACGGAGCGGAAGGTCGGGCCGTAGTTCAGGCCGCGGGCGGCGCAGGCGGTGTAGAAGTCCGCCGTGTCCCGTTCCGCGGCGGTGCGCAGCCGCTCGGGGAAGGCGTCGGGTCCGTCGGAGTCGGTGGTCCCGGTGGCGGCGTGGTGCACGCGGGCGGTGGCGTGGGTGGTCCAGCCGGTGGCGCCCTCGGGCAGGGACATCAGGGTGAGGCTGCCGCCCTCGGGGACGTCGTCGCGCCACAGCACGGCCAGGCGGGCGGTGTCGTCGGCCAGGGTGAGGTCGCTGAGGAACCGCACGTCGGCCAGGGCACGGGGCAGCGCGTCGCCGCGCGCCCGGGCGGCGGTGAGGGCCAGGGCGAGCATGCCCGCTCCGGGCAGGACGACGGCGTCGTGCACGCGGTGGTCGTCGAGCCAGGGCTGGTCGCGGGTGTCGAGGGTGAGCTCCCCCTGCCAGGCGTCCTGTTCGACGGTGAGCGGGGACAGGGTGAGGTCGGTGCCGCCGCCGGTGCGTCCGCGCCCCTCGGGCACCCAGTGGCGGGTGCGCTGCCAGGGGTAGGGCGGCAGGTCGGTGCCGGGGGCGTCGGGCACGTGGGCCACGGGCTCCAGACCGGCGGCGTAGGCCCGGGCGAACGCCCCGGCCAGGTCGGTGGTGGTGCCCTGGTGGCGGCGCAGCGTGGTCAGCACGGCCGCGTCGCCGCCGTGGGCGTCGACCAGCCCCTCCAGGGCCATGGCGAGGATGGGGTGGGCGCTGATCTCGACCAGGTGGGTGACGCCGTCGTCGAGCAGGGCGTTGACGGACTCGGTGAAGCGCACGGGGCGGCGCAGGTTGTCCACCCAGTACCGGCCGTCGAGCTCGCTCCCGGTCAGGGAGCGCACCAGGACCGTGGACATCAGGGGCAGGCGCCCCTCGCGGGGCGCCACGCCCGCCAGCTCCTCGGCCAGGCCCTCGGCGACCTCCTCCACCTGGGGGCTGTGCGAGGCGTAGTCCACCTTGACCAGGCGGCAGTCCACCCCGTCGGCCTCCAACAGCTCCTTGAGCACCAGGACCGAGTCCGCCTCGCCGGAGAGCACGCAGGAGGTGGGGCCGTTGTCCACCGCCAGGGACACGAACTCCTCGAAGCCCGCCAGGGCTCGCTCGGCGGCGTCCCGGTCGAGCTCGACGGCCATCATCAGCCCCCGACCCGCGATGGCGCGGACCGCCGCGCTGCGGCGGGCGACCACGCGGGCGGCGTCCTCGTACGTCAGGGCGCCGCTGACGGTGGCCGCGGCGACCTCGCCCTGGCTGTGGCCGACCACGACGTCGGGTTCGACGCCCGCGGCGCGCCACAGTTCGGCCAGGCCGACCGAGGTCGCCCAGAGCACGGGCTGGACCATGTCGACGCGGTCCGTCCAGTCGGTCCCGGCCCCGCCGGAGACCACCTCGGCCAGATCCCAGTCGACGTGGTCGGACAGGGCGCGCCCGCAGCGCTCGACGGTCTCCCGGAAGAGGGGGGCGTGGCGCATCAGGTCGCGCCCCATCTCCGCCCACTGGGATCCCTGGCCGGGGAAGACGAACGCCACCCGGCCGACGGGGCCGGGGTGGCCGGTGACGACGTCGGGGGTCTGGTCGGGGTCATGGGAGCCCTCGGCCAGGGAGCGCAGCCCCCCGACCAGCGCGTCGGGGTCGGTCGCGGTCAGGGCGGCGCGGACCGCAAGGTGGTCGCGCCGGTGCGCCAGGGCGCCCGCCGCGCCGTGCGGGTCCAGCTCCCCCGACTCCAGGGCGTCGGCCAGCTCCGCGGCGCGCTGGCGCAGCGCGGCCTCGGAGTGCGCGCTCAGGGCGGTGAGGTGGCCGGGCACCGGGCCGCCGGTCGCCGGGGTCCGCCCGGTCTCGGGCGGGGAGGCGAGGACGGCGTGGGCGTTGGTGCCGCCCCATCCGAAGGAGTTGACCGCCATGTACAGGGGCTCGTCCCCCGGCAGGTCCAGGCGGGAGCGGACCGGGGTCAGGTTGAGTCCGTCGAAGTCGATGGCGGGGTTGAGCGCCTGGGCGTGCAGGCTGGCGGGGACCGCGCGGTGACGCAGCGCGAGGACGACCTTGACCAGCCCGGCCAGACCGGCGGTGGCCTCCAGGTGGCCGATGTTGGTCTTGACCGACCCGATGGGCAGCGGACCGGCCCCGGGTGAGCGGGCGGCGCCCAGGATCCGGCCGAGGGCGCCCGCCTCGACGGGGTCGCCCTTGGGGGTGCCGGTGCCGTGCGCCTCGACGTAGGCGAGCCGCTCCGGGGACAGGCCCAGGTCGGCGTAGGCGGTGCGCAGCAGGTCCTCCTGGCCCGCCGGGTTGGGCGAGGCCAGGCTGTCGCCGCCGCCGTCGTTGTTGACGGCGGTGCCCGCCAGGACGGCGTGGATCCGGTCGCCGTCGGCAAGGGCGGCTTCCAGGGGCTTGAGGTGGAGGGCGACGACGCCCTCACCGCGCACGAACCCGTCGGCGTCGGCGGAGAAGGCCTGGCACAGGCCCTGCTCGGAGAGGCCTCCGAAGTGGGTCAGCCCGATGGTCACGTCGGGGGTGAGGATGAGGTTGACCCCTCCGACCAGCGCGGAGTCGATCTCGCCGTGGCGCAGGGCCTGGGCGGCCAGGTGGAGGGCGACCATGGCCGAGGAGCATCCGGTCTCGACGGTCATGCTGGGGCCGGTCAGACCCAGGACGTAGGAGACGCGGGCGGCGACCACGTCCAGGGCGTTGCCGACCGCGCTGTGCTGGGTGGCGGTGGCGCCGCGCTCCTTGCGCAGGATCTCGTAGTCGTGCCAGGAGGCGCCCACGTACACGCCGCAGCGGGTGCCGCGCAGGCGGGCGGCGGGCTGGCCACCGTCCTCCAGCGCCCGCCAGGCGGCCTCCAGCATGAGGCGCTGCTGGGGGTCGATGTCCCCGGCCTCGCGCGGGGAGACGCCGAAGAAGGTCGGGTCGAAGTCGGCGACGCCGTCGAGGAAACCGCCGACCGCCTGGACGCGCTTTTCCGGGTCGAGTTGGGCGGTGGCGTCCCAGCGTTCGGCCGGGACCGGACCGATGGCGTGGCGGCCCTTCGCCAGCATGTCCCACAGGGCGTCGGGGTCCGGGGCGCCGGGCAGGCGGGCGGCCAGTCCGACGATCGCGATGTCGCGCGGGGCGCTGGAACCGTGGTGCGCTGGGCTCAAGGTGTACCTCCGGTGGCGACGGGGCCGCGGTGCAGCGGCCGGATGCGCATGAAGCGTCGGGTGAGCAGGTCGAGCAGCAGGCCCGTCCCCCGCCGCCCGGCGTGCCGGCTCAGGGCGGTGAGGGTGAGCAGACGGGTGTGCCGGAGGTGGTGGGGGGCTCCGTGCACGTCGTCGAAGGCGTAGACGCTCAGGCCGTCGTGCAGCGCGGCGGCCTCGCGCCAGTCCCGGGCGGGGATGATCTCGTCGCGGGTGCTGGCCACGTAGGTGATCGGAAGGCGCAGCGCGGCGATCTCCCCGGGGTCCAGGGCCAGTTCGTCCAGCCGGTCCCACAGCTCGTCGGCGTCGACCCCGGCGGCCCGGGCCAGCGCGGCGCGGGTGATCGCGGGCATCCGCGCCCGCGCGTCGGGGTCGGTGAAGAAGGCGCGCAGGGGCGCGCCGACGGTGACCAGGTGGCGCAGGCGCGTGTCCCGCGCCGAGCAGAGCACGGCCAGGTGGCCGCCGAAACTGGGGGCCACGGCCAGGGTGCGGGTGGCGTCGCAGTCGGCGGCGACGGCGTCCATGATCGCGGTGTACACGCCCGCCGCCGCCCGGGAGTAGGCGACCCCGTTCTCGCCCACGCCGGGGAAGTCGGCGACGGCCACCGCGCAGCCCAGGCGGCGGCCCAGGCCCAGGAACGGGCTCCACTGCTCCTTGAGGGAGACGATGCCGCCCATCATCACCACGAGCGGGGCGTCGGGACGGGTGGGGCGGGAGAACAGGAAGGGCACGTCGGTGCCGTCCACGCGGGCCGTCCGCCGCTCGCCGGCGCCGGTCTCGGTCAGCGACGAGGCGGCCACTGCGGCGGCGGGGGGGGGCGCCCC
>NZ_ANBC01000364.1 GCF_000341125.1 Nocardiopsis lucentensis DSM 44048
TGCGGCGGCGGTGCGGGCCGCCTCGGCCTTGACCGGGCTGTCGGCGTAGGGGAACCGGGCCAGGATGTACAGGTTCGCGGCCTCCTGGTCCCGGCCGCGCCCGCGGCGCTCGGCGGCCAGGCGGGACCACTCGGTGACCCACGTCCCGTCTCCGTCGCCGTCCAGGTCGCGGACGCGGCCGAGCACGCGTTCGATCTCGGCGGCGCCCAGGCCCATGTGCCGTGCGTGGAGCCGGACGAACTCCTTGGCCTCGTCAAGCGCGCGCATGGCGGTCCTTCGTGGTCATCTCGTGGGGGGCGTTCAGGACGCGGTCCAGCAGGCGGTACTTGAAGGGCAGGCGGTCGATGGCGCGCAACCGGGTCCGGCGCATCAGGGCCCCCGCCGCCGTGGACTGGGCCAGCGCCCGCTCCTGGAAGCGCTGGAACCGGGTGACCATGTCCTTGTGCGCGCGCCGCTCGGCCTCGACCTCGGCGAAGACGCCCGCGGGGAGGGTTCCCGGATGCTCGTCCAGGGCGCGGGTGATGGCGGGTGCGAAGTACACCGCGTCCTGGAGGGCGAGGTTGACTCCCTGGCCGAGGATGGGGGTGCAGGTGTGGGAGGCGTCGCCGACCAGCAGCAGGCCGTCGCGGCTCCAGACCGGCATCCGCGCGGTGAAGATCTCCAGGAAGGACGTGTCCTTCCACGAGGTGATGTGCTCCTCGACCAGGGGGCCGAGCCGGGGCGCCACCTCGGTGATGCCCGCCTTGAACGCCTCCAGCCCCTGGGAGCGGGCGTCGGCCAGGCCGCGCTTGGGCAGGTTGTAGCCCACGCGCAGCAGGTCGGGGAAGGCGGGCAGGATCACCAGGTGGCGGTCGCGCAGCGCCACGAGGTCGCCGTCGTGTCCCCAGTCGTCGGGGCGCGGCAGCTTGAACCACAGGAAGTCGCGTTCCATCGGCTGGATGTCGGCGGCCAGGCCGGAGAGCCTGCGGGCCTTGGAGAAGCGGCCGTCCGCGCCGACGACGAGCCGGGCCGTGACCCGCACGCGTCCCCCACCCGTCCGCAGCACGGCTCCGCGCACCCGCCCGTCCTCCTCGACCAGGTCGGTCAGGGTGGCCGGGGCCAGGTGGGTGAAGTTGGGGCGGGCGGACGCCGCGTCCAGGAACGCGCCGATGAGGGCGGGTTGGGGGATGTCGACGGGCACGGCCCCGATGGGGAAGCGCCGGTAGTCGATGTGCATCACGCGGCGGCCCCGCTCCCACTGCCCGATGCCCGTCATCTCGACGAACCCGTGCTCGCGCAGGGCGGGCTCGAAGCCGAGGTCGCGCAGGGTGAGCACGGAGCGGGCCGCGATCGTCTCGCCGCGGAAGCTGCGCTCCAGCGTGGTCTGCTTCTCGGCCAGCAGCACGTCGACCCCGGCCTCCGCCAGCAGGTGGGCCAGGAGTGCGCCTCCGGGGCCCGAGCCCACCACCAGCACGTCGGTGGTCGTCTCGCGTGCGGCCTCGTCCGCGGTCATGTCCAGTTCTCCAGTCCGTGTGTGACCTCGGCCAGCAGTTCGGCGGCCAGGGCGCCGTCGACGACCCGGTGGTCGAAGGTGAGGCTGAGCGTGAACACCGGCCGTACGACGACCTCGCCGTCGCGCACGACCGGTGTGTCGGTGATGGCGCCGACCCCGAACCCCCAGGTCCCGGCGATCATCGGCAGGATGGCGCGGACCGGGGTGTGTCCCACGGAGGTCACCGAGAAGACGCCCTGGAGCCGGGCCCGGCGGCGGGGGTCGCGCAGGACCGTCTTGTACAGGAGCAGTCCCAACGGAACCGGCAGCCGCTGGAGTCGGCGCACCTGGGCGAAGGGGCCGTCCGGGGTGACCTCGTCCTTCTTGTGGTCGTCGACGATCCGCTGGATGTCGGCGATGTCGCGCCGCTGGGCGGACTCCACGGACCCGGACAGGACGCAGCGCTGTCCGTCGACGGTCTTGTCGAACAGGACCTTGGCGTGCACGTCGTCGACCGTGGCCAGGCGGGGGCGCAGCCCGTCGCGCAGGACGGCGCGGGCGTCGGCGTTGGCGGCGATCGCGGCGGCGGCGGTCTTGACGACGTAGCTGACGTAGCTGACGCGTCGGCCCGACGCCTCTCGGTCGCGGCGTAGGGCGGTGGCGTCCACGTCGGCCAGCAGGTGGACGTGGCAGGTGGAGCGGGCGTCGCGCAGGAAGGCGTAGGTCTGGCGGCGCTGGGCGGGCAGGTCCCGCAGGGCGGCGCTCATCGGTCGGCTCCGTCACCGGCGGGCGCGTGGGCGTCCAGGACGGCGGCCATGTCGCGCAGGGTCCGGGCGCGCTCGAAGGCGTCGTAGTCGAGCTCGGCGCCCAGCTCGCGTTCCAGGTAGACCAGGACACGCAGGGCGTTGACCGAGTCCCAGCCCTCGACGTCGGCCAGGGCCAGGTCCGGCGTCAGGCCGTCCTCGTCCACGTCGAGCAGGTCGGCGACGACCTCGGTGACCAGTTCCTCAGAGCGCATCGATGATCTCCTCGCCGTGGGTGACGGTGATCCAGGCGGGCAGCGGGGGCGGCTCCGCCAGGTGGTGGTGGAAGGTACGGGTGTCCTCGTCCGGTGTGCCGGTGGTCGCGAAGCCCAGCTCGGGGTAGAGGCCGGAGAACTTGGCGTTGCGGTCGGTCCGGGTGAAGGAGGCGGTCACGGCGGTGGCGCCGTGGCGGCGCGCCGCGCGCAGGACGCTGCCGAGGATCGCGTGCTCCACCTTCCGGGAGAAGACCCGGCAGCTCATGACGGCGTTGCCGATCTCCCAGGCGCCGTCCTCCCCGGGCACGAGGGCGAGGGCGGCGATGAGCCCGTTGTCGCCGAACCGGTCGGCCAGGCGGGCGGCGTAGAACCGGCCGCCCCCGGCGGTGATCCGCTCGACGTCCTCGGCGGTGTAGCGGCGGCCGGTGAGGTTGAACTGGTTGGTCTTGGCGAAGAGCTGGACCACCCGTGCGGCGTTGGCCTCGTCCAGGGGCTCCAGGGACAGGTCGGAGCCCAGGGCGTGCAGGTAGTCCTCCAGGCTGTCCGAGCCCGCCCGCAGTTCCTCCCGGCCGGTCCGGGCGCGGTACATCTGGGCGCGGTCGCGGTCCTCCCGGGTGAGCCGCAGCAGGTCGAGACCGGCCCCACGGGCGACCAGGAGGGCGTAGCCGCTCGGGTCGTCGGGCAGGTCGGGGACGGTGACGCCGGGAAGGGCGTGGCGCATGAGTTCGCGCTCGGCGGGGTTGTCGTCGACGAAGGCCATGGCGTCCACGCCGATGTTGAGGTCCCGGGCGAGCTCGGCGACGTTGTCCGGTTTGGGCCGCCAGTCGGCGCGCACGGCGAGCAGGTCCTCACGGGAGAGCACCATCTCCGGGTGGGTGGTCAGGGCCTCCTCCGCCACGTCCCGGTCGTTCTTGGAGCTGACCGTGAGCATGACCCCCTGGCGGCCCAGGTCGCGAACGAGCCGTTGCAGCTCGCTGTGGGCCGATCCGGGGTAGGCGCCGCCGAGGCGGATGCCCGTGACGCCGTCGTCGCCGACCACGCCGCCCCACAGGGTGTTGTCCAGGTCCAGGACCAGGCACTTGCGGGCGAGTCCGAGGTCGGCGCGGGCGATCCGGGTCAGCTCCTCGGCGTAGGCGCGCAGGAAGTCCGGGGAGAACGCGTGGGAGGCGATGTGGCGCATGCGGTCGTCGGCGGCCACGGTCGGGGTGTCCAGGCCGGCGGTGTCGACGACCACGAGCGAGGGGTGTTCGGCGGCCAGGGCCAGGATGTCGGCGTTCATCCGGTGCCAGGCCGAGGCCAGCCGGGCGCGTCCGGCGTAGTCGACGTGGCGGGCGCGGGCCAGGGGGGACAGCGGCACGGTGTTGAGGACGGTGGCGCCGCCGAGGGCCTCCCGGCACGCGCCGTACCAGGAGCGCAGTTCGGTGACGAACTCCGCGCAGCGGCGTTCGACCAGGTCGAGGTCGAGGGGGTCGGCGACGGCCGACAGGACGGCGCGGTCGTCGAGCAGGCAGGCGACCACACGCGGTTCCAGGTCGCCGAGTTCGGGTGCGCCGCCCAGGACCTCCAGGCGCCACTGGTCGAACCCGGCGGCGCGGGTGGTGGCGACGACGCCCTCCCGGGCCAGGGCCGCGACGGTCATGGGCGGCAGGGGGTCGATGGTGGAGCTGGCGAGGAAGGCGATCCGCGTCTCGCGGAAGGCGCCGGACTCGGTGAGCGCCGCGCGCTGCTTGGCGCCGCCGACGAGGCGTCCGGCGGCCTCCAGGTCGAGCGGGTCGGTCAGTTCGGCGATCAGCGCGCGCACCTGGTCGGGGTCGGTGCCCAGGCCCTGGCGTTTGAGGGCGCGCAGTCGGGCGAGGGGGCCCTGGCGGCCGGTCCCGGTCATCGGGGCTCCCCTCCGTCCCAGCGCAGCGCCATCCCCGAGACGACCCACTTGGAGGACTCGATGGCGGTGAGCAGGAACCGGTCGCCGTCGGCGGCCGGGTCGTCGGTGATCGGGGCCACGGCCCGGTGGAGCTGGATGAACGGCAGGGCGTTGCCGTTGTTGCCGGTGTCGGCGACGCAGGAGACCGCCTGGTCGGAGCGCACGCCCATGTGCTCGCGGATGCGTTCGGTCATCACCCCGTTGAGCTGCGGGGTGAGGATGTGCTCGACCTCGGGGACGTCCCATCCCACGGCGGCGGCGAGTTCGGTGAGGACCCCGGCGGCCAGGCCGGGGACGTTCGCCTCGATGGCCTTGTAGTCCTCCTCGGCCATGGACTCGCGCACGAGGGCGCCCCGGGGGCCGGGGACCCGGGGGGCGCCCTCGACTCCGTACCAGCGCACCACCTGGGCGGGTGGGCGGCCCTTGCCGACGGTGCGCAGGACGAGGTGTTCGGTGGTCAACGCGGGGCCGGTGCCCTCGGCCTCGACCACGGCGGCGCCCGCGCCGTCGCCGAACATCGCGAAGTTGACCATGCCCGCGGGGCCGAGCGCGCGGACCGCCTCGTCGCTCTCGGGCATCAGTTTGCGGCAGGTGTCGGCGCCGATCACCAGCCCGCGCCCGGCGCCCGAGGCCAGCAGGGCGCGGGCGGTGTGCAGACCCTGGACGGCCCCGGCGCACCCGGAGGTCAGTTGGAGGGCGGGCAGGTCGTTCAGGCCGAGCCGGTCGGCGACGAGGTTGGCCGTCGACGGCATCAGGTGGTCCGGCGAGGCCGTGGTGAGGATGAGGAAGTCCAGGTCGCCCGGGGTGACGGCGGCGGCGTCCATGGCCCGACGACCGGCCTCGACGGCCAGGTCGCCGGTGAGTTTGGGGACTCCGTCCGGGCTGTCCGCACGACACAGGTAGCGGGTCCGGTTGCCGGTCATCCGTTCGAGCCACCGCTCGTGCAGCCCGAACCGCTCGGCGAGGTCGCGGTTGGTGACGGGGTCTCCCGGCAGTACCTCGCTCAGGGCTCTGATACGCATTCGACACTTCCCGACAGAGGTGATCGCACCCGACAGTGGCTGGGGTCCTCGGAGAGGGGCGGGACGCTGGGATCCGCCGTGTGGACGGGTTCTCCAAGGAGGGCGGGAGGTGGGTTCGCGCGCCTGGCTCCTCTGGCCGGGAACGGTCGCGGCCGCACCTCCAACGAGTGCGACATTAGGGACGAACGGGGTGGGCCAACCAGCCCCAGAACACCCCTAGAAACCCCCTAAACACCCCCTACCACCCCAACCCAGGGACTTTCCGAGAGGATTCGACCACGGACCGTGTTCGCGGTGAGTCGCCCGTACCTGCGGCGCTCACCCGGGATTCACCCTCCCGCCGCTGATCCGCGCTGACTGCGGCTCCGGGGCGGAGGCCGTAGGCTCCCGGACGAACCGTGTACGCGAGAACCCCGAGGAGCCGCGGTGGCCACCCCCTGCCCCGAGCCGGACCGGATCACGGGCTGCCTCATGGGCGGCGCGATCGGCGACGCCCTGGGCGCGCCGGTCGAGGGCACGACCCTCGACCGGATCCGGGAGGAGCACGGGCCCGACGGGCTGGCCGAGTACGCCTCCGGCCCGGTCGGCACCGGCGCGATCACCGACGACACGCAGCTGACGATGCTCACCGCGCAGGCGCTGGTGCAGGCCTCGGTCCGCGCACGGGAGAAGGGGATCGGCGGCGCGACGACCGGCGTCCTGCAGTCGACCTACCTGACGTGGCTCCAGGGACAGGGAGAGGAGATCCCCCGCCAGGACGTGATCTCCGGCTGGCTGGGGGCCGATCCCGCGATGACGGAACGGCGCGGGCCCGGAAGGACGGTGATCTCCGCGTTGCGGAAGGCCGCGGCCCGCCGGAAGCCGGGATGGCCGCTGGGGACCGTGGCGGAGCCGATCAACGACTCCAAGGGCTGTGCGGGCGTCGTGCGCGTCGCGCCGTGCGGGTTCGTCGGCCCCTCCCCCGAGCACACCTTCGCGCTCGGGTGCGCGACGGCCGCGCTGACCCACGGCCACCCGACGGGCCACCTCTCGGCGGGGACCCTGGCCGCGACGGTCTCCGGGCTGGTACGCGGCGTGCCCGTGAGGGAGGCCCTGGACAGGGCGAGGGCCGAGCTGGAACGCCACGACGGGCACTGGGAGACGTCGGCCGCGCTGGACGCGGCGGTCGACCTCGCCGCCCAGGGACCGCCCTCCCCCGAACGTCTGGAGGAGCTCGGGGCGGGCTGGACCGCGGAGGAGGCGCTGGCGATCGCGGTCTGCGTGGCGCTGTGCGCGGAGGCGGTGGCGGACGACCTCGCCTCCCGGGCACCCTTCTTCGCGGGCCGCCGCGACCTGGTCGGCGAACGCTGCCTGCGGATGGCGGTCAACCACTCGGGCGACAGCGACTCCACCGGCTCGATCTGCGGAAACCTCCTGGGCGCCCGGTACGGCACGGCGGTGCTTCCCGGCCGGTGGCAGTCCGGCCTGGAGGTCCGGTCGAGCGTCATCCACATGGCCGCGGACCGCGCGCTGGAGTTCGGCCCCGCCCCGCCGACGGATCCCGGGTTCGGCGTTCCCCCGGTGAGCTGGTTCGGGCGGTACGGGGAGGCGTGAGCGACGGCATCCCCCAGGAAACGCGACCCGGTGCGAGAATGAGCGCATGATCGGTCACATGCTCGTGTCGGCCGGGGTGCTGGCCGTGCTCACGATGGCGCCGGGCCCCGACATGGCCGTGGTCGCCCGCCAAGCCGTGTCCGGAGGACGGGGCGACGGACTGCGCACGGTCGTGGGCGTGGCCGCGGGTCTGCTCCTGTGGGGTCTGCTGGCCGCCGTCGGCCTGGCGGCGCTGCTGGCGGCCTCGGCCACGGCGTTCACCGTCGTCAGGTTCGCCGGTGCGGGATATCTGGTCTACCTGGGGATCAGGACGCTGCTCGCCAGCCGCCGTTCCTCCGTCCCGGAGGCCGTCCCGGAGCCCGCGGAACGCTCGGGCAACCCGTGGATGAGCGGGGCGGTCACCAACGCCCTCAACCCCAAGATCGCGGTCTTCTACATCAGCCTGCTCCCCGCCCTGGCTCCGCCCCAGATGTCACCGCAGGCGGGGATGGCCCTGCTGGTCCTGACTCATGTCGTGCTCACGGTGGCCTGGCTGAGCGGGTTCGTGTTCCTGTTGGACGTCGCCAGGTCCTTCTTCACACGGCCGACGGTGCGCCGGTGGACGGACCGGGTCACCGGAGGCGTGCTGATCGCCTTCGGCGCCCGTGTCGCCACCGCCCACCCCTGACCGGGGATCTCTCAGGGCGGGGCTCTCGACCCGACCGGAACGGCGGCGGGTTCGGACGGGCGCCCGGGACCCCCCGTTTCCCCGCGGGGTCTTGGCACGGGGAGCCGGTGGGAACCATCGTGGAGGAGCACACACCGACCGGTGTGGCCCGATCCCCGACGGACACGGAGGACTCCACCCGATGAGCGACACAGGCGGCCCCGCCGCGGTCGACCGGCACTTCCGGGACACGGTCACCGCCCTGCCCCCGGCAGAGCCGCGCCCGGCAGCGGCACCGATCACGCCCGACGGCCCGGTCACCGGCGACGACCTGCTACGGGTCTTCACCGCACAGGCGGGCAGTCGGCAGCTCGACTTCGCCGCCCGTGAACTGGGAGCCGGGAAGCAGGGCTTCTACAGCATCGGATCGGCGGGCCACGAGGGCAACGCCGCGGTCGCCGCCGCGCTGCGCCCCACCGACCCCGCGCTCCTGCACTACCGCTCCGGCGCCTTCTTCCTGTACCGCGGGGGCCAACTCCCCGGGCAGCAGCCGCTGTGGGACGTCCTGCTCGGCGTCGTCGCCGCGGCGGAGGAGCCGATCAGCGGCGG
>NZ_ANBC01000365.1 GCF_000341125.1 Nocardiopsis lucentensis DSM 44048
GACCTCGACCATCGCCTCGCACCTGCCGCGCGCGGTGGGACTGGCGTTCGCCGTCGAACGCGCGGCCCAGCTCGGGGTGGAGACCGAGTGGCCCACCGACGCCGTGGTGGTGTGCAGCTTCGGCGACGCCTCGGCCAACCACTCCACGGCCACGGGCGCGATCAACGCCGCCCTGCACTCGGCCCACCAGGGCATCCCCGTGCCCGTCCTGTTCGTGTGCGAGGACAACGGCATCGGGATCAGCGTGCGCACCCCCACGGAGTGGATCGACAGCGCCTACGGCCACCGGCCGGGCC
>NZ_ANBC01000366.1 GCF_000341125.1 Nocardiopsis lucentensis DSM 44048
GGTGCGCCGGAACCGGGCGCCCGCGTTCCTGCGGCTGCGGACCGTCCGTCTGATGGGGCACGCCGGGTCCGACGTGGAGACCGCCTACCGGAGCCGGACCGAGATCGCGGCGGGCCTGGAGCGCGACCCGCTCGTGGGGACCGCGCGCCGTCTCGTCTCCTCCGGCGTGCTCACCCCCGAGGAGGTCATCGACCGCTACGACCGCATCCGCGACGAGGTGGCCGAGCTCGCCGAGAAGGCGTGCGCCCGGCCCAGGCTCCGGTCGGCGGCCGAGGTCGCCGCGCCGCTCGCGCCGCACCGCCCCCGGGAGGTGCGCGCCGACGCCGCGCGCACCGCGCCCGAGGACGACCGGCGGCGGGCGTTCAAGGGAGCGTTGCCCGAGGACGAGGGACCGGTGACCCTCGCCCAGGCCGTCAACGGCACGCTCGCCGACCTGCTGTGCCGGGACCGCGACGTCCTGGTGTTCGGTGAGGACGTGAGCCGCAAGGGCGGTGTGTACGGCGTCACGAAGGGGCTGCGCAAGCGGTTCGGGGCGCGCCGGGTCTTCGACACGCTGCTCGACGAGCAGAGCGTCCTGGGCGCCGCCCTGGGAGCGGCGCTGGCGGGGTTCGTGCCGATCCCCGAGATCCAGTACCTGGCCTACGTGCACAACGCCGAGGACCAGATCCGCGGCGAGGCCGCCACGCTGTCCTTCTTCTCCCGGGGCCAGTACCGCAACCCGATGGTGGTGCGCATCGCGGGCTACGCCTACCAGAAGGGCTTCGGCGGGCACTTCCACAACGACAACTCGGTGGCCGCGCTGCGGGACATCCCCGGCGTCGTGATCGCCTCGCCCTCCCGGGCCGACGACGCCGCCCACATGCTGCGCACCTGTGTGGCGGCGGCGCGCGAGGACGGCCGGGTCTGCGTCTTCCTCGAACCGATCGCCCTCTACCACACGCGCGACCTGCACGAGCCCGGCGACGGCGGATGGCTGGCCCCCTACCCGCCGCCGGACGCCTGGGACGCGCGGCACGCCGGACTCGGTCGGGCCCGCACCTACGGCGACGGGGCCGACCTGACCCTGGTCACCTTCGCCAACGGGGTGCCCATGTGCCTGCGCACGGCACGCCGTCTGGCCGAACGTGGGATCCGCGCCCGGGTGCTGGACCTGCGCTGGCTCGCCCCGCTGCCCGCCGCCGACCTGCTCAGGGAGGCCGAGGCCACGGGCCGGGTGCTGGTCGTCGACGAGACCCGCCGCACGGGGGGCGTGTCCGAGGCGGTGCTCGCCGAACTCGTCGACGCGGGTTTCGGCGGCGCGATGGGCAGGGTGAACAGCATGGACAGCTTCGTCCCCCTGGGTCCGGCCGCCGACCAGGTGCTGTTGGGCGAGGAGATGATCGAGGAGGCCGCCGAGCGGCTGGGGGGCGCCG
>NZ_ANBC01000367.1 GCF_000341125.1 Nocardiopsis lucentensis DSM 44048
CCCGTGCACGGGAGTTCCCACCGGCACCCGTGTTTCGTTCCGAGTGTGATGGGGGTGTGTCCCGCGTTTCTCGGAGTCGGATCCCCGGGCTCTGGGACCGTGTGACCTCACGCAGGCGTCGTAAGCCGTCGTGGACGCCCCGTCGGGTTCCGACGCACGGTCCTGGGCCCGGTCGGGGCCGGTCGCCGCTCCAGCCGCGGGGCC
>NZ_ANBC01000368.1 GCF_000341125.1 Nocardiopsis lucentensis DSM 44048
CGTCTCCCGGGAAGGTGGGGACGGTCGTTGCGCGGAGTCGGCCGCCCGTCTCCTACACGGTGTGCGGGATCCCGGCCACGTCGACGACGCGTTCGAGCCGGGCGAGGGTCTCGGCCCGGTGGGAGGCGATGAGGACGGTACCGTCGAATCGCGCGATGACGTCGGAGACCAGTCGTTCGGTGGCCGGGTCGAGGCTGGCGGTGACCTCGTCCACAAGCAGGACGCGCGGACGGCGGGCGAGGGCGCGGGCGAGGCACAGGCGTGCCCTCTGGCCGCCGGACAGCCGCACACCCGCCTCGCCGAGTTCGTCGTCGAGACCGATCCAGGAGGCCGCTTCGACGCGTTCGAGCAGGGCGGCCAGGTCCTCGTCGGACCGCGGCCCGCAGCCGCGCAGCAGGTTGTCGCGGACGGTGCCGTGGAAGAGCACCGCGTCCTGGTCGACCAGGGCGACGGCCCCCCGCAGCGCCGCGTCGTCGAGATCGGCGACGCAGACGCCCCCGCCGTCCGCCGTGACGAGTTCGACGCTGCCCGCCGAGGGGTCCCAGAGCCGGGCCGCGAGGGCGATGACGGTGCTCTTGCCCGAGCCGGAGGGGCCGACCAGCCCGACGTGTTCGCCGGGGGCGAGTTCGGCGGACCAGGACGTGAGCGTCGGCCGTCGACCCTCGTAGGAGAAGGACACGTCCCGGAACCGGAGGCCGAGCGGCCCGGCGGGCAGTTGTCGTGGCGCTTCGGGGACGGCGACGACCGGGGGGCGGTTGATTCCGGCGGCGACGCGTTCGGCGCCGGAGACGAGTGGATGGAGCCGGGTGAGGGTGTCGGTGGCGTCGACGACCGCGGCGATGCCGGTCAGGGCCAGAGCGACCAGCGCGGGCAGGTCCGCGGGGGCCAGCCGTGCCTGGGCGCCTTCGGAGAGCACGCCCGCGGCGGCGGCGCTGGTGGCGATGACGCCGATGACCACGGCGGTGAGGATGAGTTCCCGGAGGGCGGTGACCGTGTGCGAGAGCAGTTCGCGCCGTCGCGCGGTGGCGGCGGCGCGTGCGGTGGCCGCGCTGGTCTCGGCGATGATCCGGGGAGCGAGTCCGTAGGCGAGGACCTCCCGTAGCGCGCCGAGCGCGTCGACGATGTGCTCGGACAGGTCCGAGCGCTCACGCTGCTCCCGCTCGCCCAGTCGCCTGGCCGCTCGCGCCCAGTACAGAGCGCTGCTCGCCACGACCGCGGCGCCCAGGAGCATGACGAGCGCGGCTCCGGGCGACAGGACGGACGCGGTGGCCAGGACGGCGACGAACAGGGTGAGCGAGGCGCCGAGCTGGGCGACCGTGTGGGCGTAGAAGAACTCGAGCTTTTCGATGTCGTCCATCGCGACGGCGGCCGCGCGTCCGGAGTGCTCGCGGCGCCGGCCGGGAACACTGCGCGCGTAGGCGTCGAACAGCGCCATCCTCAACCGGGCCAGCACACGGTAGGCCAGGGCATGGGAGACGTCCATCTCCCGCCAGGTCAGAACCACGCGCAGCAGCACGAGCCCAAGGACCAGGGCCCACCAGAGGGGTCCGGGCGGTGTCCGCTCCACGACGGCGTGGCCGACCGCCCATGCCGTGAGGACGGTCAGACCGGCCAGGCCGAGCGCGCTCGCGGTGCCGACCAGGTAGATCCAGAGCATCCCCCGCCATTCGGGCCGCAGGACGGGCAGCAGCGCGCGAAAGGCGCGGAACGCGGAGAGGGTGTTCACGAGGCGCTCCTGTTCAGGTGTCCGGAGTCGAGGCTCAGCACGTGGGGGACCTCGGTGAGGCTCTCGGAGCGGTGGCTGATCATGATGACGACGCGGTCGCGGGCCACCCGGTGCAGAGTCCGGATGACGTCCGCGGCGCGGTCGGCGTCCAACGCGCTCGTCGGCTCGTCGACGAGCAGGACCGGGCGCCGTGCCAACAGTGCGCGGGCCAGGGCGAGGCGTTGGCGCTGTCCGCCGGACAGGCTGGTGCCGGCTTCGGCGACCTCGGTGTCGAAGCCGCGCGGGAAGCGCCGGATCTCGTCGAGGATCCCCGCGTCGCGGCAGGCCGCGACGAGGTCCGCCTCCGCGGTGGCGCCGGTGACCGCGAGGTTGTCGCGGACGGTCCCGGCGAAGAGGACCGGCCGCTGGGAGACCACGGCGATGTCGGAGGTGCGCAGGGGCCGACCGTCGAGGTCGATGCCGCCGGTGCGCGGGGTGAGGAAGCCGAGGAGGAGGTCGAAGAGGGTGGACTTGCCCGCCCCGGAGGCTCCGACGATCGCGGTGAGGGAGCCCCGCCGAGCGGTCAGGTCGAGGTCGTGGATGACGTCGCCCGGGGCGCCCGGGTAACGGAAGCTCAGACCGTCCACACGCAGCACGTCCGCACGCAGCACGTCCGCACGCAGCACGTCCGCACGTCGGTCCCCGGTCGCCCGGCCGTCTCCGGGACCGGACGCGGTGTGGACGGGGACGGCGTCGCTCCGTTCGGTGAAGGCCCCGATCCTGTCGAGGCCGGGGACCGCGGTGAGTCCGAGGAATCCGGCGTGCCAGTGCCGCGAGAGGTCCCGGATGGGCCGGAACGCCTCGGAGGAGAGCAGGAGGATCAGGTAGACCTCGACGGCGGGGGCCTGCCCGGCGGCCGCCTGGGCGACGGCGACGGCGGCGGCCGCGACCGCTCCCCCCTGGACGGCCGCGTCGGTGACGGCCGTCTCGCCCAGGGAGCCGCGCATCACCCGTTCGGTGGCCCTGCGCAGCGCCTCCGAGCGGGCGTCCAACCGGTCGCGGGTGCCGGGCACGTCACCGAGCGTGCGCAGGGTGGCCATACCGCGCAGGGATTCGAGCAGGTCGGCGCTGAGCGCCTCGTAGCTGTCCCAGTGGTCGAGTCCGCGCCGGGCCATCATCCGTTTCCACGCCATGGGCCCCGCCAGGGCCAGCACGACCCCGGCGGCGACGCACAGTCCCGCCCACGGTGAGAGCACCAGGAGGCCGGTCACGACGATCGGGCAGGTGAGGAGCAGCTGCATGACGACGGGAACGTACTTGGAGACGTAGGCGTCGATGCCGTCGACGCCGTCACCGAGGCTGGCACGCATCGAGCCGTCCCGGGCCGCGGTGTCGTGCAGCCGCTCGGGCACGAGCGCGGCCCGCATCGCGCGGCGGCGAACCGCCTGCCTGACCCGGCCGCCCAGATGTGCGGCGGCCGACGCCTGGCCCAGGGAGAGCACCAGACGCAGCAGTGCGATCCCGAGGATCAGCGACAGAGCGACGAGCACCTCCCGGGCCTGCCCGTGCAGCACCGCCGACATCGACCAGGCGATCGCCACGGCCTGTCCGAGGTGGGTGAGGAAGACGAGGACCAGCAGGGCGACGCTCCGTGCCAGGGACGCGGGGAACCGGGCCGCCTCCCGCCACAGCAGGGGGACGATCATCATGCGGCTGACTCCTTGTCGAGGTCGGGTGCGCCGGGGAGCATCGCCAGCGCGTGGACGGTCCAGCGGCCGCGCGCGGCGACGCATCCCGACACCGGTCGGCAGCGCCATCGTCGTGACAGGGCGCCCGCGTAACACAGGCCGGCCG
>NZ_ANBC01000369.1 GCF_000341125.1 Nocardiopsis lucentensis DSM 44048
GCGACGGACCACGTCTCCAACCGGTGGGCCCCGAGCACCCAGGCCTGCCCGGAGGCCCGCGCGAGGTCCGCGGCCCGCGGATCGTGTGTGCGCGCCGCGGCCTCGAACTCGCCTATCGCCGGGGAACGCCTCGCGGCCAGGGCGTCCCGGCGCTCGGGGAGGACCGACCAGGAGTCGGGCAGCTCGACGGTGGCCAGCGGGATCTCCGGCGCGAGTCCGCGCGTGAGCCACCGGCCGTGGTCGGCCGCGCGCGGAACTCCGAGGAGCTCGCGCAGCCGCGGTCCGGGGCCCAGCCGGACCGCGGCGGGGGCCGGAGCGCGCAGGAACTCCACGGCGGTCAGGGCGTAGGCGGTGTCCGCGATCCACAGCGGCCAGGCCCGGTGACGGTACCGGCCGAAGCTTCGACCGGGTTGCACGGTCAGGACCAGGTGGGTCCCCGCCACGTCGGCGCCCGTGCCGGGGACGGGCCAGCCCGCCTCCCGTTCGCGGTCCTCGTCGCGCCGGAGGAGGGTGCCGCGCTCCAGGTCGAAGGCGTACCGTCCCGCTTCCAGAGGGCCGTCCGCGCCGACGACCAGGTGGGTGTGCACGGGGTAGGCCGCTCCCGCGGAGGGCACCGGGCGCCTGGGGACTCGGGTCACCGTCCCGTCGGCCAGGCGGTGGTGTCCTGAGCCGCGCCACAGGCCGTCGAGCAGGGCACGTTCACGTTCCGGTACCGCCACCGGGTCGGCTCCGGCCCGGCGCCAGGGATTGGCGCGCGGCCCGGGCGGGCGGGGCGGACCCGGCGTCTCGGCTGCGAAGGCGCGTGCCAGTGCGGGCGGCAGGCGCGGGGGGTCGGCCGGACCGCGTCGCGCACCGGTCGGAGAGGGGTTCGGTGGAGAGGAGCGGGGCATGGGGGCGGACTCACATGTGCGGGGGCGGAACGAGGGTGACGTCCGTGGGGCTCCCGTCCCAGGAGGTGCGCCACCCCCGTTCGAGCGCCGCGTGCTGGAAGCGGGGCATGCCGAGGTAGGCGAAGGCCGCCGGGGCGTTCGGGACGAGCCCCGTGACGAAGCTCCGCACCACCCGGAGCGGGGTGCGGCGGACATCGCTCGTGGTCAGGTCGCGGGTGAGGACGCGGTGCCCGCGGGCGGCCAGCCGCCGGTAGACGTCGTCCATCGACACGGTCGGAACCGCGGTGATCGGCCGGGTTCCCAGAGCGGGCGCCGTGAAGCGGCGGGCCTCTCCGTGGACCCGGGGGTCGAGCCAGAGCTGGACGTGCGCGCCCAGGTCGACGACGTGCTCGCACTGGGCGCCGGCGGCGTCGAGGTAGGTGGCGTCGGCCCGGAAGTCGAGATAGAGGCCGCGGGCCATCAGGCCCTGCTCGACGGCGCGGAAGACCCACCCGTCGGCGGCGGTGCAGCCCTGGGTGTAGACCCAGGTGTGGACGGCTTCGAGGACGGCCTTGCGGGCGGCCCTGACCGGGTCGAGCGAGGCGGAGAACCCCGCGGCGTACAGGCCGCGTTCCCCGTCGTGCACGAGTGCGGCCACGGCGGGGGCGAACTCCGAGGGCATGGCCACCAGGGACACGTCCAGGGAACCGCCGCGCAGGTCGTCGGCCAGTCCGGGAACGCTGGCGGGGTCGATGCCGAAGGTGGGTCCGTCCAGGTGCCACCACAGTTCGAGGGCGTCGCGTTCGATGATCTCCAGGACCCCTCGGTCCCGCGCGTCGTCGACCCCCTGCCCGGTGGCGATCCCGGCGTAGTTCAGGTGGTGGACGCGCGGCAGGTGCCGGAAGCGCGACTGCCTCCAGTTGAGGTGGACCAGCGAGGCCGGCATCCAGACCGCGGCGCCGTCGGGGTCGTCGCAGCGCGCCCAGAGGGTGGGGGTGTCCTCGGTGAGGGGCTGGTAGGGAAACCCGGCGCGGGTGTACTGCCACGGAGCGAACAGGGGCAGGTCACCGAGGTCGATCGGGTGGCGGCCGGCGGCCAGCAGTTCCGCTCGGGATCCGATGCGCAGTTCGTCGTCGGGGAGGTCCGCGGGAAGCCAGTTCCCGCAGTAACGCTCGACCCCTTCGGCGATCGCGGCGATCCTGGCCTGCGCCACGTCGTCGAACGACGTGCCCAGCGAGACGCGGTCGGCCGGCCACTCACCGAGCTGTCGGGCGTCGGCGACGGCCGCGGTCAGTCCGATGTAGGCGGCGGGAGCGCCGGCGGGGTGCGGCACGGCCCGCACGGATCGGATGACACCGCATTCGGGGTCGACGAGCGCCTCCACGGGCATGGGGTGGTCGGCCCCGGTGGCGGTGTTCTCGGCGGTACCCGGGCGGTGCCGCACGGTCGTGGGGAGGGTCACGGTGAGGTCCTTTCGTGGCGCCAGGCCCCTGACGCGGGATCGAGGGTCGACCGGGTGCGGGACGCGGACACGGACGCGGCCGTGAGGATCCCGGTCCACTCCGCCGGGGCGCCGGGCAGTCCCTGGGCCGCCAGCCACGGGTCGATGATGTGGGTCAGTCCGCCCGCGGCCCTGATACCGGACCGCAGGGTCGGGTCGGCGACGCCTGCGGCCAGGCGGTGTCCCCAGGGACCGCTGGCGAAGTGGTTCGGGGCGCTCCACGCGCGCGCGAGCCGCCGGGCGTCGTCGTGGAAGAAGTCGTCATCGCCGCTGATCACCAGGAGTGGCACGTCGATGTGGCCGTAGCGCGACGCCAGGTCCACACGCTCCGCGCTCCACAGCCGCCGCCAGCCGGTCAACGCCGACGGCGACCAGCCCCAGTGCTCGGCGGCCTCGACGACGCCCCGCTCGCGTGCCTGTGCGACGCGTCGGTCGAGTTCGCCCGCGGGCAGCGGGGGCCGGGAGCGCCGGTGGCGTCCGTGTTCGTGCCACCAGCCGATGCGGTGCGGGATCTGCGGGGAGCCCTGGGCGTCCCACGCGGTCTCGGCCAGTCCGAGGGCGGGGACGAGGGCGATGATCGCCGAGACCGGGGACGCGCCCTCGCGTGTCACGGCCCGGGCGGCCTCCAACGCCGTGTGGGCGGCGTAGGAGGCGCCGAAGAGGACCAGCGGCAGCCCGTCGTACTCGTCGAGCAGGTGGGCGATCACCCGTCCGCCGTCGTCCCCCTCGTGTGCGTAGGGGGACCATGCTCCCGCTGACCGGTAGCGTCCGCGCACGTCCTGGACGAGGCAGTGGTATCCGCGGGCGTTCCATGAGCGTGCCGTCGTCTCGTGCTGGTCGGCGTCGTAGGGGGTGCGGATCACCACGAGGCCCTCTGGGTCCGCGCATTCCCAGATCCGCCCGCGTAGGGCGGTGCCGTCGCCTCCTCGGCACAGGTGTTCGCGTCCGTGTTCCTCGGTCATACCCGCTGACGCGCTTGCCGGTCGAGGGCGGACGGCGGGTCGTAGGCCAGGACGGGGTGCTCACTGATCGTGCCGGTGGCGGGGACCAGCTTCCACAGGGTGCCGCGGTAGCCCTCCAACGCGTCCGAGTCCTGCGCCCACGCCAGGGCGAGGGTGAGCAGTCGGCTCGTCAGCAGCATGCGCGCGGCGGGCGAGGGGGGTGCGTCGGCCACGGCCGCGCGCCGCCAGGTGTCGAGTTCGCGGGGGACCAGGCTCGCCGCCAGGCGTCGCCGGTACACCTGCGCGGATCCGGGGTCGTCCGCGCTGAGGCAGATCGGATCGACGAAACCGTTCTCGCCCTCGCGGTAGGCGCGCAGCCAGGCGACGCCCTGGCTCGGCAGCGCGTCGAGCC
>NZ_ANBC01000370.1 GCF_000341125.1 Nocardiopsis lucentensis DSM 44048
GTACGCGACCACGAGCCCCCACGGCCAGGCGCCCTCTGCGCGGGAACCGGCCGTGGCGCCGTTCTCGCGATCGCCGTCGGCCGTGCCGTCCACCGAGGCGAGCAGGGCGGCGCCGTCGGTGTGGCGGGTGACGGCCGCGCCCCAGTCGGTCAGGGCGTCGGCCATCGCGTCGACGATCGGACCGCCGCCGACCAAGGCGACCTCGCGCCGCGGACCGGGCCAGCGGCGCTGTGCGTCCTTCTCCTCGCGCGCGGACATCGTCGCCCGAAGCGCCGCGGCGTACTCGGCGGCCTCCCCGTCGCCGCCCGAGGCACCGCCCAGGGCGTCCAGGAGACGGGGCGGCGGGGACACCAGACGGAGGAAGCGCCCGGAGGAGGTGCGTACGGCATCGGTACGCCCGCCGTCGACGATGACGTGCGCGCCGGTCCCCGGCACGGGGGCGATGGATGGTTCTGGGGGCATGGCCGACCTCTCACAGGGCCCGGTCGGGCAGCACGGAGCCGCCCGACCGGGTGGTTCTCACTGACGACGTCGCGGGGGACGAGGGTCAGTCGAAGGGGTTCTCGACCAGCGCGTTGGAGTGCGTGGCCGACAGGTGCGCCAGCTGCTCGGACTCCTCGATCTCGGCGACGACGTCGAAGGGGTTCTCGACGAGCGCGTTGGAGTGCGTGGCGGAGAGGTGGGCGAGCTGCTCGGGCTCCTCGATCTCGGCGACGATCTTGTTGTCCATAGGGGAATCCCTTCTCAAGGCAGGACGTATCGGTCATCGGTGCCGATAGGTGTTCGCCGGGGCGAACGGGACTCACCATAATTGAAAACGGTTGTCATTTCCAATAGGCTGGCCGCATGAACTTCCAGGAGCTCCTCGTGGCCGACTACCGCGCGGGCCGCACCTACGCCGTCGCCGACGGCGCCGTGACACCGCTCGGCGACGCCGTCCTCGCCGAGCACGCCGGGGTCCTCACACTGCCCCGCCGTGGCGAGGACGGCCCCGCACGGGCCTTCGTCGACGACCGCTCCGGCGCGCTCGTGGTCTGCGGACCGCACGGTGAACGGCGCTTCCCCGTGGCCATCCCCGGTGAGCACCTCGCCTGCGACGCCTCGGGCCGCTACGTGGTGGTCACGACCGGACTGGGCGCGAACGCGGAGGCGTGGAGCGACGTCGTCACCCTCGTCGACCTGGAGCGGGGCGGGTCGGCACGGTTCCGCTCACGGGTCGGCGAGCCCGGGGCGATGATCGTCCCGGACCAGGCCGGCGGCGAGCCGGCGGTCGTGCTGCGCCACCGGGAGCCCGGCGCCCTCGAGGCGCTTCCGCTCTCCCGGTGCCTCGACGTCGCCCCCCACGTGCCCCGGATCACCGGTGAGGCCGTCCGCGAGATCGCCGACGACGGGCACGGCGACGTCGTCGACCAGCGCACCGGCGTCGCCGCGACCGCGACCGGCGAAGGACTGGAGCGTTTCGTCGTCGAGGGCGGCGTCCCGCGCATGCTCGGCACCGTCGCCTGGCCCGTGCCCGGACGCGCCTACTACCTGCGCCTGGACCCGGCCACCGGCCGTGCGGTGGGCGTGGTCCGGGGCGGTCCGGCGTCCCCGACGCGATGGACCGAGTGGACGAACCACCTGGTCGACATCGACCTGTCCACCGGCCGGACGCGCCGTCTGGAGCTGCCTCGGGGCCTGGCCTTCCGCTTCGCGCTCGGCGGCACCCGGGCCGCCGTCGCCACGATCCATCCCGACGGTGACGAGCTCACCGTCATCGAGCGGGCCGATCCGCTGATGGGCGCCGCGCACCGGATCCCGCTTCCCGCGATGTCGTGCCCGCCCTCCCCCGGGCACCTGCCCTGGGACCCCGTCGGCGACGCACCCGCACAGCGGCGCGCCGTGGCCGTCGATCCCACCGGGACGACGGTCGCGGTGACCCGAGGGGGCGACGGCCAACTGCACCTGTTCCACGACGGCCGACTCGACACCGTCACCGTGCCCAGCCCCCTCGACGAGGGCGGGCACCTGCACTGGCACGGCGGCGACGTCGACACCGTCGGTCGGTGAGCGATGCACGACTCCCTCCCTCCCCTCGTTCCCGCCATCGACGCCGCGCTCACGAAGTGGGAACGGCACGGCCGCCCCGGCCTGCCGGAGAGCGGATTCGCGCTCAGCCGGCCGCCCGGACGCCGACGCCACGGGATCTACCGTGTGGACACCGGCTCCCCGGTGATCGAGCCCGAGGGGCACATCCTGCGTATGGCCCCCTCTCCGGACGGACGCAGCATCTGCGTCCAGATAGCCGAGCGCGCGGACGAGGACGCCGCGCTGGGGCTGGTCGACACCGGCACCGGAGCCCTGCGGCTCTACCCGGAGGTCCGCTGCCGCTACGACCCCATGCTCTGGTCCGGTGACTCGTCCGGTGTCGAACTGGTCGCCGGCCGGTCCCACGGCCTCGTCCGCCTCGACGCGCGCACCGGGAGGACGACGGTCTCTGCCGTGTCGCCGCACACCCGGCTCAGGCTCTTCCCCGGAGGCCGGAGCGGACTGTTCGCCGAGAGCCGCCCGGGAAGGCCCAGCCGCCTCGTCGACCGGGCCACCGGGGCCGAGGTCGCCGTGTTGGGCGCCATCGTCCGGGTCCTGCCCGTCGACGAGGGCGTGGTCGTCGACGACGGCACCCGCCTGCGGTGCCTCGAGCCGGGCAGCGGTGCCGAGAGATGGCGTTGGGAGGACCCGGACCTGCGGGTCACCTCCTTCGCCGCCCGCGGCCAGGACGTCGTCGCCGTCGGCGTACGCGCCGGCCGCAGTGTCATCGTGCGACTCACCCAGGGCTCGGTCTCGGCCGAACGGGAGGTCACCTACGGGGGCGCCCCAGCCGTCGCGACCGGCGTGAGCGCTGACGCCGACCGGTTCCACGCCCTCGTCGAGGGCCCGGTCCTGCCGCCGCGCGTCATCCCCGCCGAGGAACTGCTGTCCGACCGGCCCCCAGCGGTCCGCCGGGAAGCTCCGGCACGCACCGAACGACACGTCTTCACCGCCGAGGACGGCGCACGCGTCCCCGTCGTGGTCACCTCACCGGCCGACGCCCGGGGCCCCGCTCCGCTGATCCTCACCTGCTACGGCGGCTTCGGCGTGCCGAGTCTGGCGACGTTCGAGCCGACCGTGCCCGCGTGGGTCGAACAGGGCGGCCGGTACGCCGTCGCCCAGGTCCGGGGCGGAGGCGAACACGGCCCCGCCTGGCGTCGGGCCGGGCACGGACTCGCCAAGGGCCGCGGCATCGACGACCTCACCGTCATCGCACGCGGCCTGGTCGAGGCCGGACTCACCCGGCCCGACCTGCTCGTCCTGGCGGGCGCCTCCCACGGCGGAGTCCTGGCCACCAGCTGCGCCCTCGGATCGCCGGACCTGTGCGCCGGGGTCGTCAGTACCGCGGCCCCACTCGACCTGCTCAACCTCGGCGCCCACCCGCTCGGACAGCGGTGGGCCGGCGAGTTCGGGGCCTCGGACTCCCCCGAGGGGATCGCGCACCTGCGCCGGATCTCACCCCTGCACCGTGCCGAGGCCCTCACCTCCGGCGCCGCCGTCCCCCGCTTCCTCGGCATCGTGTTGGCGGAGGACTCCCGGGTGGTCGCCGACGACACCCTGGCGGTCGCCGACGCGCTGTGCCGTGTCGGGGGCGGCGCCACCGTATGGCGCGCCCCGGACACGGGGCACGGCGGCAACCACCTCGACAGCCTCCATCGTCTCGGGGCGACCGTCCTGAGCTTCGCCGCCGCCACCACCGGATCAGCACAGACCGCCCCGTCAACGACCTGAGAGAACCCCCGCGACAGATGACACGAGCAACGAACGAGAAACGCGTGTCGGCTCCCCTCCCACGCCTCCTGACCAACGCGCGCACCGGAGGCGCGCCTCCCGACGGCGCCCCGGACGCTCCCGCTCCCGCGGTCGACGCCCGGCGGCGCGGCGTGCTCGCCGCCCGGATCCTCGCCTCGGCCCTGGCTCTGGCGCTGGTCGCGGTGGTGCTGCTGTCGACGAGCACCGGCACGATCGACGTGTCCCCGGCGGACGCCCTGCGCATCGTCATCGGCCACCTCGTGCCCGGGATGCCGTGGATGTCGGACGGGTCGCTGACGACGGTGCAGGACAACGCCGTCTGGCGGTTCCGACTGCCCCGCGTGCTCCTGGCCGCGACCGCCGGCGCCGCGCTCGCCCTGGCCGGGGCACTGATGCAGGCCGTGGTCCACAACTCCCTGGCCGAGCCCTACATCCTCGGTGTCTCCGCCGGTGCCGGGGTCGGTGCGGTCTCGTTCATCGTCCTGGGCGTCGAGGCCGGCTCCCTCGGTGTGGGGGGCGCGGCCTTCCTCGGCGCGCTCCTGGCCACCGCGGCCGTCTACACCCTGGCCCACAAGAACGGGCGCATCGCACCCCAGCGCCTCATCCTGGCGGGCGTCGCCCTCGGTTCCCTGTTCAGCGCCGTGACCAGCTATCTGACCATCACCACCGAGGCGCAGAACGTCTTCAGCATCATGTTCTTCCTGCTGGGTTCGGTCTCCGCCGCCACGATGGGCCACCTCGCCCTGCCCTCGGCGGCGCTGCTCGCCGTGGGGCTCTACGCCGCCTTCCGCGCGCGGGCGCTCAACGCCCTTCTCGTCGGGGACGACGCGGCCGCGTCCCTGGGCGTCAACGTCAACCGGCTGCGCAGCGCGACCCTCGTCGCCGCGGCCCTGCTGACCGGATCGGTCGTCGCGGTCTCCGGAGGCATCGGCTTCGTCGGGCTGATCATCCCCCACATCGCCCGCATCATCGTCGGTTCCGACCACCGCCGGATGCTTCCGGTCGCCTTGCTCGGCGGAGCGGTGTTCCTCGCCACCTGCGACTTCCTGGCCCGGACCCTCGCCGCTCCCACGGAGATCCCCCTGGGCGTGCTCACCGCGATGGTCGGAGCACCGTTCTTCCTGTGGCTGCTGCGACGCGACCGCGCCGACGGCGTGGGGGTGGGCCGATGAGAGTCGACATCGAGAACCTCACCGCCCACCGCGGCGGACGGCCCGTCGTCACCGACGTGAGCGTCGCGGTGCCCTCGGGCACCGTACTCGGGCTGCTCGGGCCCAACGGGAGCGGCAAGTCCACACTGCTGCGCACCGTGTCGGGGCTCGCGGCCCCCTCAGTCGGCCGTGTGCGCTTCGACGGCACCGACATCACCGCGCTCAAGCGCGGGGAGCTCGCCCGGCACGTGGCGGTGATGGCCCAGGAGCACAGCGAGGAGTTCGAGATCCCCGTCCTCGACATGGTGCTGCTCGGGCGCATCCCGCACGGACGCGGGTACGGACGCGACTCCGACCGCGACATCGCCCTCGCGCGGGAGGCCCTCATCCGCGTCGGCGCCGCGCACCTGGAGGCCCGGCCGTTCTCGGCCCTCTCCGGTGGCGAGCGCCAGCGTGTGCTGTTCGCCCGCGCGCTCACCCAGGACACACCCGTGCTCGTCCTCGACGAGCCCACGAACCACCTCGACATCGCCCATCAGCTCGAACTCCTCGACCTGGTCAGAGCCACCGACCGCACCGTGATGGTCGCCCTGCACGACCTGAACCTGGCCGCGCGCTCCTGCGACGCCGTCGGCGTCCTGGCCGAGGGGCGCCTGCTCTCCCTCGGCGCCCCGGACGAGGTGCTGCACACCGACCTGGTCCGTTCGGTCTTCGGCGTCGAGTCGACAGCGGTCGCCCATCCGCGTTCCGGACGGCGGCACCTGCTCTTCGACGCCCGCAGCCCGCTGGAGCCGAACGACCACGACCCCGAGAACCCATCCATCACGACCCAGGAAGAAATCAGCACCCCATGACAGGCAATGCCACCCGGGCCACGTCCCCACGCCGTTCCCGTCCCCTCACCCTCTCGACCGCGTGCGCCGCCCTGGCCGTGCTGCCGCTGGCGCTGACCGCCTGCGGCAGCGGCGTCACNNNNGGCAGACCGTGACGGTCACGAACTGCGGACGTGAGCTGTCCTTCGACACCACGCCCAGCAGCGTCGTCGGACTGATGCCCTCGCAGACCGAACTGCTCATCCGCCTCGGCGCGGGGGACTCCATCGTCGGCCAGGCCCAGACCGAGGTCTCGGCACTGCCGGACGACATCGCCGACGAGGCCGCCGACATCCCGGTACTCAGCGCGGACGCGCCGCCGGCCCGCGAGGACCTGCTCGCCGTCACCCCCGACTTCGTGGCCTCCCCGACGGAGTACGAGTTCACCGCCGAACAGGGCTTCGCCAGCATCGAGCAACTGAACGAGAACGGTGCCCAGGCCTACGTCGCGACCGGTGGCTGCGCCGACCGCCGCAACACCGCGCAGGTCACCGACGTGCTGACCGATATCGCCGACCTCGGCGCCATCCTGGGCGTCCCCGACGCGGCCGAGGAGCTCACACAGGACGTCGAGGAACGGCTGGCCGCCGTGGAGGACGCGATCGGCGACTCCGCGCGGCCCACCGTCGCGCAGGTCTACGTCGAGGGCGACTCGCTGTCGGCCATCGGCGCCGGCATCGAGGCCGACATCATCGAGACCGCCGGCGGCGACAACGTCTTCGACCCCGACGCACCCGAGTTCGCCGACTTCTTCGCCGCCCAGATCAACCCGGAGGAGATCATCAGCCGCGCTCCCGAAGCCATCGTGTTCGGCGTGAGCGGAGCCGAGCACGAGGAGCGGACCCGCGAGTACCTTCGCGGCACCTTCCCCGACGTTCCGGCCGTGGAGGACGATCTCCTCATCGCCGTTCCCGCGAGTGACCTGTACCCCGGCGCCCTGGGCAATGTGGACGCCGTGGAGACGATCGCCCAGCGGCTCTACCCGGACGCGCCCTAGACGACGCGCGGGAGGGCGCACGCTCGCGCACCGCGTCCCCCGCCAGCACCTCCGACCGGCCCCGGCCGGGTATCACGCCCGTGCACCCCGGGCACGGGAGCCGACCACGCTCCCGTGCCCGGGAACGGGCGTCCTTCCGGCCGAAGGACGCGACGTGAGGGAAAACGGGCGCCAACGGCGCAACGGAAGGATCAGGACGTGGCCCCGGGAACGGAGGGGAGCGACCTTCGGACCCGACCCCGGAGCGGAACGGATGCCCGGCATCCGGTACCGGGAGGCCGAATCCGGAGGCACGACCCCCACCGGTCGGCCCGGAGCCCGCGCCTTCGGGGCCGACGGAGGCTCAGGGCGCTTCGTCGGGGTACTGGAAGACGTCGTCCAGGCCCGTCCCGAAGGCCCGCGCGATCAGGAAGGCCATCTCCAGCGAGGGCGAGTAACGGCCCCGCTCGATGGCGATGATGGTCTGCCGGGTGACCCCGACCGCGTCGGCGAGCTGGGCCTGGGTCATCTCGCCGTGCTCGAACCGCAGGGCGCGGATGCGGTTGGTGACCCGTGTCGGCTTGACCACCTCAAAACCCCCGCCGGTAGGCGACCAGGCCGACGACCGCGCCCGTGACCGCCTGGAGGACGAAGCCGAGGTAGAGGACGTTGGCGATCCAGAAGTGCGCGACCTCGGCCAGGGACATCCCCATGGCGGCCAGGGCGGCGGCGATCAGGAACCCCCAGGAGCGGAGCACGCCCAGGCGGGCGATCTCCCGGTCACGGGAATCGCTCCGGTGGCTCTCGCTCGGTCGGACGACCTCGATCAGGACCCGCAGGACGACCGCGACGACGACGCAGGCGGCGATGGACCACAGCAGCGGCCACTGGTAGGGGGTCTCGGTGACGGGGTCGGCGGCCCTGGTCAGCACGATCACCACGTAGGCGAGGTAGACCGCGACCGAGGCCGCCAGGAAGGCCCAGGTGCCCTTCTCCTCGTAGGACACGTCCACTCCATCTCTCTCGGCGCCGATCCTGCCAGGACACGCGCGAGGGCGGTCGGTACGGACGGCGCGGTGTGCGGCGGCGCCGTCCA
>NZ_ANBC01000371.1 GCF_000341125.1 Nocardiopsis lucentensis DSM 44048
CTCCGGCGTGGCCCTGGGGCTCACGCCCCGGACCAGGAGGTAGCCGATCATCCAGAACTCGCCGATCGCGGCCGGGACGGTGAGGATCTCCTTGGCCAGGGCCGTGTCGGGTACAAGGTAGCCGAGGAAGGCGCTGAGCACGTAGCCGCATCCGCCCGCCGCGACGATCCAGCCGAGGACGCGCGGCATCCACCGCGACCGGTGGGCGAGCCAGCCCATCGGGATGAGCCACAGACCGAAGAACAGCGCGGCGACGTCCCACATGTACCCGCTCGCGACGTACAGCAGCTGGACCGTGGTCGCCGTGTCGGCCGTGGTCGGCAGCGGCGCGTCGAGCGCGACGTGTGCGGCGGTGGCCAGGAGCCCGGCGCTGGTGAGGATCATGGCGGCGTTGACCAGCCCGAAGGCCGCCACGGCACCGGCCGCGAAGCCGCTGACCGAGCGGAAGAGTCTGAAGAACAGCAGGGCGGCCAGCGCCTGGGTGAGGACGATCCCGAGCTCCAGCGCGACGACGCCCCTCGCGAGGGCCTCCTGCGCCATGAGGTTGGCCAGTGTGGCGGCGGCGTCGCCGGCGACGTACAGCCGGGGGCGGGCCAGCATGAAGCCGAGCACGCCGGTGACCGCCAGGCCCAGGTAGGCCAGGCCGGTCAACCGGGCGGTTCCCTCGGTGGAGCGCATCCCCCACCGCGTTGCGATGTAAAGCATCTTTGACATGACAGGGAATGTAAAGAAGGATCGACCTCATGTCAAGAAAGTTAGACATGGTCGGGCGGCGCGGAGCGGCGGAAAAGCCGTCCCAGAGCCCCGCCGGCGCCCCTCACCACGGGTGCCGGGCACAGCGGAGGAGCTGGCGCCCGACGATCCGCACCGCGGCCCGGGGCGGCCGGCCCGGTCGGAGCGGGCACGGGGCCGGGGGCATGACACCCCGAAGGCAGCGGGGCAGAACGTGACGGAAGGCGCTGATTCCATCACGAGATGTGGAACGATCGATGGTATGGCTGACCCCACGCGCACCGTCGTCCTCGTCCGGCACGCCAAGGCCGACCGGCCTCCGGTGAACGACCACGAGCGGCCACTGGCCGCAAGGGGGCACAGGGACGCCCCACGGGCGGGCCGCTGGCTGGCCGGGTCGGGTGTCACACCCGACCTCGCCCTGTGCTCCACGGCCGCGCGCTGCCGCGAGACCTGGAAACTCGTCGTCGCGGAACTGCCGCACAGGCCGCGGACCGTCTACGAGGACCGCCTCTACGGCGCCTCCGCGGGTGAGCTGATCGACGTGGTCAACGAGACCGCGGACGACGTCGGCACCCTGCTGCTCGTCGGCCACAACCCCGGACTGCACGACCTGGCCGACACGCTCGCGGGCGAAGCCGAGGGCGACCTCCTCGCCCGGATGGCCCGTTCCGGCCTCCCCACGAGCGCGATCGCGGTGCTGACCTTCACCGGTTCCTGGGAGGACGTGGAACCCGGCAGCACGCGGTTGGCGGCCTACTGGGCACCGCACGCCTGAACGGCCCCCGCCATCAGGCGAGACCGCGCTCCACCTGTTCGGCCAGGCTGAACAGTAGGCCCTCCCCGCCTTCGGCCCCGACCAGTTGCAGGCCCACCGGCAGTCCCGACACGGTCCCCGCGGGCACGCTGAGCGCGGGGGCACCGACCACGTTCCACGGCGAGGTCAGGCTCAGCAGCATCGGGCCGACCCGCGCTTCCGTACCGCCCACCGAGACCCTCCGCTGGTCGATGCGGGGAGCCGTCACGGGCACCGTGGGCAGGGCCAGGGCGTCGTACCCGCGCAGGAGCGCCGCCGTCTCCTCCCGGGCCCGCTCGCGCTCACGCAACGCACGAACGTACCGCCAGCCAGGCACGCGCGCGGCCGACCTCAGCCGCTCCAGCACCTCCGGGTCGAAGAGGTGCGGGTCCCGTGCCACCCGTTCGGCGTGCACGTCGTAGGCCTGTGCGCCCTGTACCGCGGTGAAGGTGTCCCACAGCATCGCCGACGCGGGCCAGTCGACCTCCACCACCTCGTCCACGGGGTCGAGTGCCCTGCGCACCGTCCGCGCCACCCCCGGTTCGATCGGGACGGAGGGCGCGCCCCGCAGCCACAGCACACGGGTACGGCGCCGCACCCCCGTGCCGCCGACGTCGGACGCACCGGCCAGGGCTCCGGCCGCCACACGGCAGTCCTCGGCCGAAGCGGCCAGGACGCCCACGTCCTCCAACGACTCGGCCAACGGGATCACCCCGGACACCGGGACGGTCCCGTGCGCCGGTTTGAACCCCGCCACCCCGCACAACGCGGCCGGAATCCGCACGGACCCGCCCGTGTCGGTGCCCAGGGCCACCGGCACGATCCCCGCGGCCACGGCCGCGGCGCTGCCGCCGCTGGATCCTCCCGACATCCGGTCGAGAGCGTGCGGGTTGCGCACGGGCCCGGACACGGAACGATCGCCGGTCGGACCGTAGGCGAACTCGTGTGTGGCGGTCTTGCCGATCACCACCGCCCCCGCGGAACGCAGCCGACGCACGCACTCGGCGTCCCGATCGGCCCTGTTTCCCGCCAGGTGCGCCGACCCGGCCTCGGTCAACAGCCCGGCCACGTCGATGTTGTCCTTCACCGCGACCGGGATCCCGTGCAGCGGCCCGCGGTCCACACCGTGCCCGATCTCGCGGTCGGCCCGCCGGGCGGCCGCGTCAGCTCCCGCTCGGTCCACCAGGGTGAACGCGCCGAGCACGGACCCGCTCTCCGACGCCGCCCCGGCGGCCGCCCGGGCCAGTTCCACCGCGCTCACCCGACCGGATCGCAGTTCCTCCGCCAACCGGTGAACGGACCGACCGGTGAACGGACCGTGCGGCGGCCGGCCCTGCTGTTCCATCGCGTTCCTCCTGCTCGGTCACTTCGTCGCTCCTCCTATCGTCGCGGCCACCCGTCAACCAGAGGAATAGAGTTATCTCCATGTGATCCAGGATTTTCTGTGGCAGTATCCATGTATCTCGTAGGGTGCCGGTGCTGGACTGTCCCTATGACGACACCATCACCGCGAACCGTCGTGCCGGCGCGTCACGCCCGGACCGTCCGCGCCAGGGCGGGGCAGTCGGTTCGCGTCACCGACACCCGCGGCGGCCAGGTCGGCGACGTCTTCGCCTTCGTCGCCGACGACCCGACCGAGTACCACAGCGCCGCGCACACGCGCGCCCACCTGAGCCGCCTCTTCCCCCGTGCGGGCGAGGTGTTCGTGACCAACCGGCGCCGACCGCTGCTCACCCTGGTCGAGGACACCTCACCCGGTGTCCACGACATGCTCATCCCCGCCTGCGACCCCTACCGATACGCCGACCTGGGCGCCGACCCCGGGCACCGCTCCTGCGCGGTCAACCTTGTCGGGGAGGCCGCGGCGCACGGGATTCCCGTCACAGACGTCCCACAACCGATCAACGTGTTCATGAACACCCCCGTCGTCGACGGAACGGGGATCGACTGGCGCTCCGCCCCCAGCCGACCGGGTGACTCGATCACCTTTCGGGCGGAGCTCGACTGCGTCGTCGTCGTGTCCGCATGCCCGCAGGACCTGGTGGGGATCAACGGTGAGGGCCCCACTCCGCTGGCGGTCGAGGTCCTCGACGGCTCCGGCCGCCGCCAACCGGCGTCCGCGGAGGCGGACGCCCCGTCCGGTGAGGAGCAGCCGTGAGAACGACCTGGAACGACGGGGCCGCCGCCGTGGCCCTGATCACCTTCGACGTCGACGCCGAGACGCCCGTGCTGGCCGAGGGGCACCGCTACGCCGAGCACGCCATGACCATGAGCCACCAGGCGTACGGGCCCGACGTGGGCGTCCCGCGCCTGCTCGACCTCCTGGACGACCTTGAGGTCCCCGCGACCTTCTTCGTGCCCGGGTGGGTCGCCGAACAGCGTCCCGGGCTCGCCCGGAGTATCCAGGACCGCGGCCACGAGGTCGCCCACCACTCCTACAGCCACCGCGCCCCCACCCGCATGACCCCCGAGGAGGAACGCGAGGACTTCGAGCGCGCCCTACGGGTCTTCGCCGACCAGGACATCGAGATCCGCGGGCACCGCGCCGCCATGTGGGAGGCGACCTGGAACACCGCGTCGTTGGTCGCCGAACACGGGTTGGTCTACGACTCCTCGCTGATGGCCGATGACAGGCCCTACCTGGTCGACACCGGCACCGGACGGATCGTCGAGCTTCCGGTGCACTGGTCGCTGGACGACTGGCAGCAGTACGCGTTCCTGCCCGAACCCGCGATCGGCTCGGCCATCGAGTCTCCGCGCAAGGCATTGGAACTGTGGAAGGCGGAACTGGACGCGATGCGCCACTACGGCTGTCTGTTCAACCTCACCAGCCACCCTTTCCTCACCGGGCGCCCCAGTCGCGCGCTTGCGCTGCGTGAACTGATAGAGCACGCTCAGGACCGGGGCGACGTGCGCTTCGCGCGCTGTGTGGACGTGGCCCTGGCGGCTGGCGCGGACCCCGCCCTGAAAGCCCACACCCTCCAGCGACGCTCGGTGGACCCCACCGTCTACCCGGACTGACGAGAGGTGAGCGCGCCTCGGATCGCGTCCTGTCAACGGCTGTTCGCCGACTCCTGCGCCTCCAGCGCCAGGAACAGGTCCACGCGCTCCGGGGTGCGCCCCACGTCCAGCCCGGTCAGCTCCGCCACCTTGGCCAGTCGGTTGCGCAACGTGTTGACGTGCACGTGAAGCGCCGCGGCCGTCGCGTTCCAGTTGCCGTCGGCGTCCAGGAAGGCGCGCAGCGTCGCCACCAACCGCCCGCCCCTGTCCTGGTCGTAGGCGCGCACCGGGCCGAGCACCTTCTCCGCCAGGGCGTGGAGTTCCTCCGGACTGTGATGTCCCAGGAGCAGACGGTACATGCCCAGGTCGCCGAATCTGCCCACCAGAGGACCCACCGTACGCCCGCTCAGGATCCGGCAGCACTCCCGCGCCTCCCACAGAGCGGCGCGAAGGGCCTCGGCGCCTTCGGCCACCGCGCCCAGGCCGACGACCACCGCGCCTTCGGCGTTCGGCCGTTCCGTGACCGCGTGGGACAACCGCTCAGCGAAGCCGGTCAGTTCGCTCTCCGACCGCACCCACGGGAAGACGGCCACGGTGTCCCGCACACCCTCGGCGACCGCCACCGGGACGAACTCGTCCACGAAGAAGCGTCTGACCCGCTCGCTCAGCCCGGTGCCCCGCTCACCCCTCCGCACGCCGAGGGCGCACACCGCCAACGACCCGGTGCCGTCCACTCCGAAGGCCCGCAGTCGGTTCACCACCTCCTGCTCCTCGCGTGCCCCGGAGGAGATCATGTCGAGCAACTCCCCGGCGAAACGCATCTCGACGGTCCGCGTCAGCTCCTCACGTGCGACCTCCAGGCTCAGGAACCGCGCCACCTGCTCCAGTGACTCCAGTTCCGGTCCCGACAGCTCGCGCATCGACTCCAGACATGCCAGGGCCGCCCCCGCGCCGCCGAACGCACCGAGGGTGTCGATGAGGAAGAGTGTCGCGGTCTCGCCCGAAGCCAGCCCGACCTCCAGCGGCGGCGGACGTCTGGACAGGGCGGACGAGACCGCCTCCACGTCCGCCCGGTCCGGTCGGCCCCCTGTGCTGGACAGGCAGCGGCCCGACCGGTCCACCACGTACATGCGCAGGCGCGGGTGGTCGCGGTGCAGGATCTCCAGTGCCCGGGACATGCCCCCGCCGTGCGAGGCCGACTCCACCAACGAGTTGTTGCGGCGCACCAGGTCGACCAGGTCGTGCTGGCGCTGTTCGGCGTAGCGTCCCGCAGCGGCCTGGGACACCTCCGTGAACGGGATCGACACCCCCAGTTCCAACAGCGGCATGCCTGCCTCCCGACAGGAACGCACCAGTTCCGGCGGGGTGTTCGGGGTCTCCTCGCGCAAGCCGAACACGATGCCCGCCCCACCTGCGCGGCTCACACTGGCCACGAACGCCCTGGCCGAGTCGGGGCCGGAGAACCACAGGCCGTTGGTCATCACGAGCTCGTGTTCACGCAGGTAGGGGGAGGGGTCTGGGAGTTCGGTGTTGTGCACCCAGCGCACCGGCAGGCCCCACTCACGGTCCCCCTCCACCAGGACGCGCAGTCGGAGAGCAGGGTCCGTAGCGAGGGAGCGCAGGGTCAGCATGGTGTGCATATAACCACAGAAAGGCGGGACTCTCTAGACCTTTCTCCATTCCGCGTGGCCGCGCGGGTTGTTTGAGTTGGCTTGTGACTCAGACCACGAAAACATCGAACCCGGAGGTCACCCCATGTTCACTCGTCAGGCGGGTCCGTCGGTGAGCGCATCCCGCACACGCGCCGAGACGGTCGCCCAGGACGACTACCCGCAGAACAGGGTCCCCCAGCACGCGCGCCGCGGTTTCCTCTCGCTGCTCTTCGTCCTGGTGGGCTTCGTCTTCTTCACCCCCACCATGTTGGCCGGAGCCCGCCTCTCCGGGGCCTTCGCGTGGAGCGACCTCATCGTCATCCTGGCGGTCGGCAGCCTCATCCTGGGCCTGTACGTCGCCGTGCTCTCCCTGATCGGGGCGCGTTCCGGACTGACCACGGTCCTGCTGGCCCGCTACAGTCTGGGCCGCTACGGCGCCAAGTACGCCAGCCTCCTGCTGGGAGGGACACAGGTGTGCTGGTACGCGGTGACGGCCGTGTTCCTGTCCGAGCTCCTGGTCCAGGCGTTCGGATTCGAGGGCCACACGTGGCTGGTGGTCGTGCTCAGCTCGATCCTGACCGGCGTGACCGCCTACTACGGGTACCGTGGCCTGGAGTTCCTCAGCGGCCTGTCCGTCCCCCTGATGCTGGTGCTGTGCCTGTGGGTCCTCCATCAGGCCCTGGACAACGTGGGGGGCTTGAGCGGGCTGGCGGCCGTCACCCCCGCCGAGCAGGGCGGCATCGCCTGGGCCACCGCCGTCACGATCGTCGTCGGCACGTTCGTCAGCGGAGGGACCCAGACCCCCAACTGGAGCAGGTTCGCCCGCAGGCCCTGGCAGGGATTCGTCGCGGCCCTGTGCGCCTTCCTGGTGTTCAACCTGCTCATGCTCTTCTTCGGCGCGGTCGGCGCCATCGCGTTCCAGGCCACCGACTTCGTGGCCGTCCTGCTCCAGCTCGACCTGGTCGCGGTCGCAGTCCTGCTGCTGTTCTTCAACGTGTGGACCACCCAGGAGAACACCGCCTACGCGTTCGGCGTCGCCGGAGCGGAGATGTTCAACGTCCCGGCCAAACGCCCCTTCATCATCGGCGGGGTGGCCATCGCCATCGTCCTGGCCCTGACCGGGATCTACGAAGCGCTGCCGCAGTACCTGGTCCTCCTGGGCATCCTCATCCCGCCGCTCGGCGGGGTCGTCATCGGCGACCACCTGTTCGTCTGGCGGGGCAGGCTGCCCCGGCTGGACCAGGTTCGCTTCCTGCCCGTGCGCTGGAGCTGTGCCACCGCCTACCTGCTCGGACTGGCCACGGCCTTCGTCAGCGAACAGCTCTCCTTCGGGCTGCCGCCCGTCCACGGCATCGCCGTCGCGATCCTGACCGTGCCCGTGGCCGAGCGGGTTTTCCACGCCCTGGGTGTGCGTACCGACCATGAGGAACTCGAGGAGGACCCGTGGAGCCCGTGACCCTGGCTCCGGAACGGATGGCCGCCGAAGCCGTACGCAAGCTGTTGCTGGGCGGTGTCGTGCCCCGGCCCATCGCCTGGACCAGCACCATCGGCCCCGAGGGGGTCCCCAACCTCGCTCCGTTCAGTTACTTCACCGTCGTTTCCACCGACCCGCCGATGCTGTCGCTGACCATCGAGGCGCGCGATGACGGAACGGCCAAGGACACGGCCGCCAACATCGTCAGGACCGGTGAGTTCGTGGTCAACGTCGTGCCGGAGGAACTGGGAGAGGCGATGTGGGCCACCTCGGCCGACCTCCCTTCCGAGGAGGACGAGTTCGCGGTGGCCGCGACGCCGTCCGCCCCGGCCCACCGCGTCTGCCCGTCACGGGTGGCGCAGTCCCCCCTCGCGATGGAGTGCGTGTTGGAGCGGTCACTGCCTCTGGGCAACGCGTTGCTGGTGATCGGCAGGGTGGTCTGCTTCCAGGTGCGCCCCGATGTCCTGGACGGGCGCGGTCGGGTCGCGCACGACCGGCTGCGGGCCCTGGGCAGGGTCGGCGGCCGCTATCTGGGGACCTCGGACACCTATCCGCTGCCGTAGGCGGGGCGGGTTCGGTCAGGGAAGGTGTGTCCTGGCCGAGCCCGCCGCGCAGAGACACCCCTTCCTCTTCCGTGCCAGGTCCGGCCGCCGAAGAACCCGGCAGGAAACACCCCCGCGTCCCCGGGCATGGGAGCCGAACACATTCCCATACTGGGAGCAGGCGTTCTTCCGACCGAACACAGCGGGAGGAGAACGGGCGGGAACAGAGGAACAGGAGGCTCGGGACGTGGCCCCAGGCACAGAGGGGAGCGGGCTCCCGCACCCGGCTCCGCTCATCACCGCGGTCGCCGTGGCCGTCATCCTGGTTCTGGTGGGGCTCGTGTGGGGGTTCCAGCGCTCACTGATCTACCTTCCGTCCTCGGCGGACGTACCGCCCGCCGCGGAGGTCATCGACGGCGCCCGGGACATCACACTGACGACGAGGGACGGTCTCGAACTGGGGGCCTGGTTCGTCCCCGCGCGGGGAACGGACCGGGGCACGGCGGTCCTGGTGGCCAACGGCAACGCCGGGAACCGGCAGCTGCGCGCCCCGCTCGCGAAGGCGCTCGCGGACGCGGGGCTCTCCGTCCTGCTGTTCGACTACCGCGGGTACGGGGGCAACCCCGGGCGCCCCTCCGAAGGCGGCCTCGCGCTCGACGCGGCCGCCGCGGCCGCCG
>NZ_ANBC01000372.1 GCF_000341125.1 Nocardiopsis lucentensis DSM 44048
CCCGAGGACACGCTGTACTACGGCGAGAGCCTGGGCGCCGCGGTCGTCTCCGGCCTCGCGCGGGAGCGGCCTCCGGCCGGGCTCGTCCTCCGCTCCCCGTTCACCGAACTCGCCGACGTGGGACGCCACCACTACCCGTTCCTGCCCGTCCGGACCCTGCTGAAGGACCGCTACCCGGTGACCGCGTCGGTCCGCGAGATCGGGGCGCCGGTCACCGTCGTCCACGGAACGCGCGACACGGTCGTCCCGCCCGACCTCAGCCGCGCGGTGGCCGCCGCGGCTCCCAGCCTGTTCGAGGAGGTGGCGGTCGAGGGCGCGGACCACAACGACCCCGCGCTCGTCAGCGGCCCCGAGACCGTAGGCGCGCTCGTCCGCCTCGCCGACCACGTGCGGTGAGACGGACACCCGGGGGAGCGGCCTTCGGACCCGACCCCGGAGCGGAACGGATGCCCGGCGTCCGGTACCGGGAGGCCGAACACGAACTCGGCGTGAAGATCCCGCGAAAGGAGACCATCACCGGCGACCACGGCGGTCTCGATACGGGCCGGTCCGGAGGAAACCGAGTAGTTTGCCTAGCAAACCCCATGGCGCATGGGTGGACCGAGCGTGGCACGACGGGATGATCGAAGGGTTCGAGTGGACGTACTGGTGGTTCTCGCTCTGGTGGCGGGGTTCGTTCTGTTGGTGGCCGGGGGCGAGACACTCGTCCGGGGCGCCGCCTCCCTGGCACGGACTCTGGGAATGTCCTCGCTGGTCGTGGGCCTGACCGTGGTGTCGTTCACGACGTCGGCGCCCGAGCTGGCGGTCAGCACCGACGCCGCGCTGTCCGGGTACCCGGGCCTGGCCGTGGGCAACGTCGTGGGCAGCAACATCGCCAACATCCTGTTGGTGCTCGGGACGGCGGCGCTGTTCGTTCCCCTGGCGGCGCACTCGCAGGTCGTGCGCGCCGACATCCCGGTGATGGCGACACTGTCCGTGGTGGTGCTCCTGATGGCCCTGGACGGGAACCTGAGCCGCTTCGAGGGCGCCGCTCTGTTCGTGATCCTGCTGGTCTACGTCACCGTCACGGTGCTCGTCTCCCGGCGGCCGGCGAGGGGCGGCCCGGGTTCCGCGCGTGCGGGCGCCGACAGCACCGGTCCGGGTGCGGCCGGCCCGGTCCGCGGCGCCACACGGACGAGGTCGATCCTGGTGGACGTGGTGCTCGTGCTCCTGGGAACGGCCCTGCTGGTGTCGGGGGCGCGGCTGCTGGTGTACGGGGCCAGCTCGGTCGCGGCGGCGCTGGGGGTGAGCGACCTGCTCATCGGGCTGACCGTGGTCGCGATCGGCACGTCGCTGCCCGAGCTGGTGACCTGTGTCGTCGCGGTGGTGCGCGGCGAGCGCGACATGGCGGTGGGCAACATCGTGGGCAGCAACGTGTTCAACATCGGCGCGGTGCTCGGACTGACCGCCATCGTGTCCCCCGTGGGGATCGCCGTCGCGCCGGAGGCCCTGCGGTTCGATCTGCCGATCATGGTGGCGGTGGCCCTGGTACTGCTGCCGATCGCCCTGAGCAGGTTGGAGGTGACCCGCTGGGAGGGTGCGCTGCTCGTCGGCTTCTACACCGCCTACATCACCTACCTGGTCATGGAGGCCACCGAACACGCGGCCCTGCAACCCTTCAGCGCCGCGATGCTGTGGTTCGTCATTCCGCTCACCGCGCTGTGGGCGTTGTCGGTGACGGCCTACGAGCTGAGCATGCTGCGCGCCAGGAGGAAACGCGCGGCCGCCCGCGCGCCCCGGCCCTGAAGGGGCGGGCACCGGCTCGACGTGAGGCGCGGCCCT
>NZ_ANBC01000373.1 GCF_000341125.1 Nocardiopsis lucentensis DSM 44048
CCGTCCTGGATCGCGTGCACCACCCTCAAACTCTGGGTCCGGTGCATGGGCAGGTCCTCCAGTTCCTCGAGGGCGATCCAGCGCACCTCGTGGGACTCGTCGCTCACCCGCAGCACGCCGCCCACCGGCACGGCCCGGAAGCACACGTTGAACTGGCGGCGCACCTCGCCGTCGCCGTAGGCGATGACGTGCCGGGCGTCGGTGTAGGTGCCGACCAGGCCGGTGACCTCCACGTCGTAGCCGGTCTCCTCCCACACCTCGCGCACGACCGCCTCGGGCAGACTCTCGGTCATCTCCATGGCGCCGCCCGGCAGGGCCCACAGCCCGTTGTCCGCGCGGCGTTGCATCAGCAGCCGACCGGCGTCGTCGAACACCGCCGCGCTGGCCGCCACGACCAGGCTGTTCGGCGTCGGCGCGGCCGGGTCGTCGTAGTACTCGGTTCGGACCATGAGGCGCACTCCATCTGCGGTACCGGCGCTGTGGAAAAGGGGCACGAGAATCGTCTCCCACGATCCGCGCGAGGAAGAACCTCCCACCGGATCCCGGCGGATCCCCTCCACCAGACGGAGAGCTGCTGATCACCGCACTGACGGCCACGGCCTCCGCCGGAACCCGATCGTCGGCGAAGGCCCAGAAAGCCGTGTGAGGGAACCACACCCGACACCGCCACCCGGGCGACCTTCGCGACACAACGGGCGAGCCTGGAGACGGCCGGGGACGCGGACCGACTCGAAGATCCGAGGTCGGTGTGTCGCCGCCGCGTTCGTGGTACCGGTTGACCCGCGCCGACCACGGTGTGCACTCTCACGAACACGGAAAGGGATGACGTGGTGCGCACTCCCACCGCTGTCGCCGCGACGCTGGCCGCCTGCGGACTGGCCCTGTCCACCGCCGCACCAGCACAGGCCGGATCCGCCGAAGGCGGGATCGTGCTCTTCGGGAACCGGAACGGAGCCATCCAGGTGCACGTGCTCACCGACCTGGACAGGGGAGACTGCCACGACGCGCCCCGGGGGACCTCGCGCATCCTCAACAACAGCGAGGCGCTGGTCGTGATCATGGACCAGCCGTGCGAGACCGGGACCGGGACCGATGTCGGCACGGTCATGCCGGTCGCGTTCGGAGGTGAGAACGATGCCGACTGGCCCGCCGAGGGCAGGAGCTTCCTTCTCTTCTGAGATCGACGTGTGTCAGGGCTCCGCTGGACCCCTGACCAGGCGGAGGCGTCCTGACAGGGGCGCCGATCAGCCCGGGGACGCGGGCCCGAAGGGCTCCCCCGCGTCCGGAGGAGGGCCTGGATCCGGCGCGCTGACCCGGAACACGCCCCCGGGACCCCGCCCCGGACGGTGGCCGGGGCGGGGTTGACCGCGTTCGGTCAGCGGTGGGCCGGAGCCGGGTCCAGGAGACGGGTCAGGGTTCCGGCGTCGGGGACCTCCGCCAGGCCGGTGGAGGAGGCCACCCAGTACGAACCGGTCTCCTCGCCGTACCAGACGACCAGGTGCGGGTGGCGGTCCTGGACGGTGGCGGCGAGCGCGTGCTCGGGGGCGAACTCGGCGCGGTGGCCGCCCAGGCGGGGCGAGCGCTCGGCACGACGTCGGCGGCAGGACGGGTGCGAGCACGCCGGGCACGCGGGGCCGATCAACGGGTGTCGTCGGGGCAGCGGCGGGCGGGAGCGGTGGAGCGGGTCGCTGGACGGGCGCGGGGAGGGGATACGATGCGTCATCGAATCCTTCCTTGACTCTTTGCGATGGTTTGGGACTGGTTCGTGTGGCTCAGAGGAGCGTTGCCGCGCTCTTCTGAGCCCTTCTGGTTTCCGGGGGTGTGGATCAGAGCCCGGGCCAGGCGCTGTCGGCGAAGTCGTAGGCGAGGTAGCACCAGACCTGGCGATAGCTGGGCTGGCCGTTGTCGCCCCAGCGGGTGGACAGGGCGTCGATCATGGCCAGGCCGCGCCCGGCGTCGGCGGAGGGGTCCAGGCCGCCGGGGTCGGGGGCGAGGTAGGCGCGGTCGCGGTGACCGAAGACTCGGTCGGTGGGCCGCCCCTCGTCCCGGCAGGTGAGGGTGATGCCGTCGCGGTGACGCTCGGCCAGGAGCGAGTAGGTGCCGCCGGGCAGGCCGGAGCGGGTGTGCGCGAGCGCGTTGGCGGCCAGTTCCGAGCCGAGCAGGGTGAACAGGTGGCGGTACTCGTCGTCGCGGTGGGCGGAGAGGGTGCCCAGGTAGGCGCGCACGAGGGGCAGGTACAGCGGCGAGGGGCCGAAGTCGTAGCGGCGAACGCGGTAGTGGGCGTCGTCGGGGCTGCCGGTGAAGTAGTGCCGGTGGTAGGGGTGGACCAGCTCCATGAGCGGGACGGTCACCTCGGGCAGGGCGGGCGGCGGCGCGAGAGAGCGCATGGCGAACAGACTCCTTGGCGTGTGGGAGTGGGCAACGGTTCGCGCGGGCCCGTGGGAGGTTTCCCGGTTGCCGGGACATGGAGGACGGGCGCGCAGTAGCGTGACCGGCATGAGCACTGAGTGAGACACCGATCACTGTCTACACATCTACAGTAAGACTACTTCGTAGAGTTTCTCAAGTACTCAACGCTACAAAGTAGCTATTTATTCGCTAGGCTCCACCTATGACCACTCCTCACAGCCCCACGCTCAGGCTCCGCCGCCTCGCGACGATGTTGCGACAGGCCCGCGAGCGCGCTGGATACACAACCTCTCAGGTCGCCACGAAGTTCAAGTGGAGTCCCGGCAAGGTCAGCAAGATGGAGACCACCGAGACAAAACGCATCAATTCGGGTGATCTCGACAAGCTGATGGACCTGTACGAGATCACGGACCCGGGCACGCGGCAGGTCATGCAGGCGCTGGCGAAGGACGCCCGACAGCGTGGATGGTGGTCCAGGTACAAGGACGTCTTCAAGGACCACGCTCTGCCCGACTTCGAGGCAGAGGCGTCCCTTATCCGAACGTTCCAGAGTCAGATGATCCCAGGTCTACTTCAAACGCCTGAGTACATGGAAGCTCTCCTCAAAGGCGGTCGCTACGCCGACCCTGAGAGCATTCGACGCAAGGTGGAAGCACGAACGGCCCGAAGGGACGTCCTGACACGCAGCAACCCGGCCAGGTTCCGCGCCATCATCGACGAAGCCGCCCTCCGGCGCGTCATCGGCAGCACCTCTGTCCTCAAAGGTCAGCTTGCGCACCTGCTCTACATGGCCCAGCTACCGAACATCGACGTCCAGGTCCTGCCGTTCAGTGTGGGTTCGCACGCCGCCCTGTGCGCCCCGTTCACGATCCTGGATTTCCCTGAACCCTTGGACCTGCCGATCGTCTTCATTGAGACCGCGTCTAACGGCCTGTTCCTGGAGGATCCGGATGAAGTTGAGCAGCATAGTGCTACCTTCGGCGATGTTCAGGGCTCGGCCTTGAGCACCGCACGCTCCGCTTCACTCATCACCGACACACTCAAGTCCCTAGAAGGCACACCATGAACACCGACCTTGAGTTCCACAAGAGCAGCTACAGCGGCCATGGCCAAGACTGCGTGGAGGTGGCCCAGATCCCCGCGAACTTTCGGAAGAGCAGTTACAGCGGCGTCAACGGTAACTGCGTCGAGGTCGGCTCCCTCCCCTGCGGCGCGGCCGTCCGGGACTCGAAGAACCCGGCCAAGGGACACCTCCCCTTCCCCGCCGCCGAGTGGGACGCCTTCCTCTCCACCGCCAAACTCTGACCCCCTGCGCCCCGCCGATCGCGGCGGGGCCTCTTCCCGCGCGGCTCNGTTGGATGTGCCACGCCAGCCAACACAGGGGCTACTCGACGGGGGCAGCGCATGCGCCGACAGTTCATCAACTCTCCCGGGGACGTGGTGCCCGAGGCCCTGGCGGGCTTCGCGGCCGCGTGGCCGCAGCACGTCAGCTGGAGCCGGGAACCGAGCTACGTCGTCCGCGCCGCCCCCGCCCGGGACAAGGTCGCGGTCGTCTCCGGCGGCGGCTCCGGCCACGAACCCCTCCACATCGGTTTCGTGGGTGAGGGCATGCTCGACGCGGCGGTCCCGGGCGCGGTCTTCGCCTCCCCCACCGCCATGCAGATCAAGGCCGCCTCGCTGGCCGCCGACGGCGGCCGGGGCGTCCTGCACGTGGTGAAGAACTACACCGGCGACGTCCTCAACTTCCGCATCGCGGGCGAACTCCTGGCAGACGAGGGCGTGCGCACCGAGTTCGTGCTGGTCGACGACGACCTGGCCACCGACACCGACGACCCCGACGCCCCGGGACGGCGCGGAACGGCCGCCGTCGTGGCGGTGGAGAAGGTGTGCGGGGCGGCGGCCGAACGCGGCGCGGACCTGGACGAACTCGCCAAGCTCGGGCGCCGCGTGGCGGCGGGCAGCCCCACNGGTGGCCCTGGCCGCCGGGGCCCACCCCGGCCAGTCCGAGCCCTCCTTCGAGCTGCCCGCCGACGAGGTCGAGTTCGGCGTGGGCATCCACGGCGAGCGGGCCCGCGAGCGCCGCGCGTTCGGTCCCACGGGCGAGATCGTCCCCCAGATGACCGCGCCGGTGGTCGAGGCGCTAGGGCTGGAGCGCGGCGAACGGGTGATCGTGATCGTCAACGGCCTGGGCAGCACGCACGACCTGGAGCTGTACGGGGTGTTCGGCGAGGTCCGGCGCGTGCTGGAGGAGGCCGGGATCGAGACCGCGCGCTCGCTGGTCGGCTCCTACGTCACCTCGCTGGACATGGCGGGCTGCTCGGTGACGCTGGTGCGCGCCGACGACGAGATCCTCGACCTGTGGGACGCCCCCGTGGCCACGCCCGCGCTGACCTGGTGAACCGACCGCGACCACAGAGGAGATCCGAGATGGCCCAACAGCTCAGCCCCGCCCTCGCCGACCGCTGGGTCCGCGGCTTCGCGGCCGCGGTGGAGGAGGCCAACGACCGGCTGACCGACATGGACCGGCGCAGCGGCGACGGCGACTTCGGTGTGAACATGACGACCGGTCTGCGCCGCGCCCTGGCCGCGCTGCCCGACCGGCCGGACACCCCGGGCACGCCGTTCCAGGTGCTCAGTGACACCTTCCTGTCCCACAGCGGCGGCACGAGCGGCCCGCTGTTCGGCATGTGGTTCCGCGACTTCGCCAAGGTGGGGTCCCAGATGGACTTCCTGACCCTGGGCGCGGTGGCCGAGGCCAGCCAGAAGGGCTGGGACACCGTCACCCGGCTGGGGTCGGCCAAGGTCGGCGACCGCACGATGGTCGACGCGATCGCCCCCGCAACCGAGGCCCTCAAGCATGCGGAGCAGGAGGCCGAACCCCTGGAGGCGGGGCTGCGCGCGGCGGCGGAGGCCGCCGAGCGGGGTGCGGAGGGCACCAGTCAAATCCTGGGCCGCAAGGGTCGGACGAGCTACGTGGGCGAGGCGGCCCTGGGCGTGCCCGACCCGGGCGCGGTCACGATCGGCCTGTTCTACCGGGCCGCGCTCGACGCCGTGGCGGACACGAGCAGCTGACGAACGTCCGGGGGCCGGGCCGCGCGACAGTGCGGCCCGGCCCCCGCCGTGTCCGGTCCCGTCGTGTCCGGGGCATGCCCCGCCCCTGGGGGGCACCGCGCGGGGCCGGGGGCCGGCGACCGTCAGTAGCCCAGGCGGTTGCGCAGGGCGGTGAGTTCGTGGGAGGAGGCCACCGCGCGGTCAGCGCCGACGGTGGCGACGGACTGCACGAGCGCGTCGGCCACGACGATGCCGGTCAGCGCCTCGGCGGTCATGCCGGTGGGGGTGTGGGGGGCGGGGAGGACGACGTCGACGCGGTCGCTCAGCTCGTCGGCGAGTTCGTCGGTGACCAGGACGGCGGCGGCGCCGACCTGGCGGGCGCGTTCGAGCAGGACCTCGACCTCCGGCAGGACCCGTCCGGGGGCGAAGACGACGACCGCGTCGCCGCGGTCCAGACGCAGCAGGTCGTCGGCGAGGCGGAAGCCGTCGGTGTCGAGGTGTCTGGCGCGGGCGCCGATCCGGTTGAGCCGCAGGGCGAGGTGTTCGGCGGCGATGCGTGAGGCGCCGACCCCGTAGGTGGCGGTCTCGCGAGCGTCGGCCAGCAGCTTCACCGCGCGTTTGAGGTCCTCGGCCGAGCCCGCGGTCCGCACGTGTTCGACGCGTTCGCGCGCCTCGTCGGTGACGCGGTCCCAGATCTCGGTGAAGTCGCCGCCCATGCGGTCGATGCGGTCGCGCAGCCGGACCTCGGGGGCGACGACGGAGGTGAAGGGGGCGGCGATCTCCTGTTTGAGGGCGGGCAGGCCCTCGTAGCCGAGGCGGCGCAGGGTGCGGATGACGCTGGCGTTGCTGGTGCCGCTGGCGGAGCCGAGCTCCTGGGCGCTGGCGTAGAGGATCTGCGCGCTGGTGTAGGAGGTCAGCAGGCGGCACACCGACTTCTCCGCCGGGGACAGGGAGTGCCAGTGTTCGCGGACGCTCGCGCGGAGTCTGTCCAGGCCAGGCGTGCCTGAAACATCGGTTACATCCCTTGACTGTGGCGTATTACTCATTACACTCCTGAGAGAAACGATCAGTTCAACATCACGCGTCCTTGTAATGGATATTACGGGACGTGTGCCGGGAGACACCACAGCATGGGCTCACCACACACACCGTCGGCCGACCTTCCCCTCGTCGAGATCTCCGGCGCGCCGCGCGACCGGGGCCTGGCCTACGGGACGGCGGCCCGGGACCGGATCGCCGCCGCGCTGGAGTTCTACGAGCGCGCCTTCGCCGAGCAGCGCGGCCTGAGCTGGGGCGGGGTGCTGGACCGGGCGCGCGGCTGGCTCCCGGTCTGCCGCGACTTCGACGCCGACCTGGCCACCGAGATGGAGGGGATCGCCGAGGGCGCGGGCGCCGACCTGCTCGACGTGCTGGCCCTGAACGTGCGCGGCGAGATCATCTACGACTCCTCCTTCACCCGCATGCCCGCCGACACCCCGGCGGAGGAGCGCGAGGCCGCCGACGGCTGCACGTCCTTCGCGCTGGCCGAGGGCGCCGCGGGCGACGGGCACGTGTACGCGGGCCAGAACTGGGACTGGCGGCACGGCACGAAGGACACCATCGTCATGCTGCGCGTCGTCCAGCCGCCCAAACCGACCCTGATCATGCAGGTCGAGGCGGGCCAGGTGGGGCGGCACGGCGCCAACTCCGCCGGGCTGGCGCTCAACGCCAACGGCCTGGGCGGCCGGTTCGGCTCCGCCACGGGCGTGCCCCAGACCCTCATCCGCCGCCGCGTGCTCGACTCGGCCGGTCTCACCGACGCCCTGAACGTCCTGCTGCGCACCCGCGCCCACATCGCGAGCAACGCGCTGCTCACCCACCGCTCCGGGTACGCCGTCGACGTCGAGACCACCCCCGGCCCCTGCCAGTGGATGTACCCCGACGACGAGGGCCTGCTCGTCCACGGCAACCACTACCAGGCCGGTGTCCCGCCCCAACTCGCCGACGACTACCGGCCCATCGCCGCCGACTCCCTCATCCGGGTGCCCCGGGCCCGGCGCGGCCTGCGGGCCGCCCGCCTCGCCCGCACCGGCGACGAGGTGCGCAAGGCCGTGCGCGAGGCCATGTCCGACCACCTCGGATACCCCGAGTCCCTGTGCACCCACCCCGACCCCGCCAAGAGCGAGGTGCGGCGGTGGTCCACGGTGCTGGCCAACCTCGTCGACCTCACCAGCGGCGAGTACCGCGTCGCCGCGGGCAACCCCTGCGAGCACGACTTCCTCCCCGTTCCCTGGAACCTCTACGACGGCCCCGGCGGTACCCCGTGACCCCCGGCGCCCATCCCCCGCACACCGTTCACTGGAGACGACCATGAAGGACTCCCGCACCGGGCCACCGCTGGCGCTGCCCGCCGCGGTGCTGGCCCTGGCCGCGACCGCCTGCGCGGCCGCGCCCGTGGCCACCGCCCCCGACCCCAGCCCCACCACGGCCGCCCCCGTCGGCGACCTGGACACCGTGACCTGGATGCTCCCGGAGGAGCCGGGCACGCTCGACCTCGACGACGACGGCGGCACCGCGCAGAACACGATCCTGGCCAACACGTGCGAGCGGCTGATGCGGATCACCCCCGACCTGGGCACCGAACCACACCTGGCCGAGTCCGCAGTCTGGACCGACGACGAGACGGTCGTCCTGCGCCTGGACCGCGACGCCGCCTTCCGCGACGGCACCCCCATCACCGCCGACGACGTGGTGTGGAGCATGCGGCGGCACGCGGCCGAGGGCGCCGCCGAGTCCGACGAGTACGCCAACGTCGAGTCGATCGAGCGGACCGGCGAGTACGAGGTGACCGTGCGCATGGCCCAGGCCGACGCCGTGTTCCTGCCCGCGATGGCGGGCAACGGCGGCATCGTCT
>NZ_ANBC01000374.1 GCF_000341125.1 Nocardiopsis lucentensis DSM 44048
GCACACCGGAGGGCTCCGACGCCTGCACCGGGCCCTACCGGCTCGCCGAGTGGCGCGCGGGCCAGCGGGTGGTGCTGGAACGCGACGACGGCTACTGGGACGCCGGGGGCGCCGCCCGCACCGCGCGGGTCGAGTTCCGCTGGGCGGCGGAGAACGCCGTCGTCAACACCCTGACCACCGGCGAGGCCGACGGCGCCTACCTGGACACCGCGGCCGCCGCCGTGCCGCTGCTGAGCAACAGGTCCGTCCAGGTCTTCCAGGGCCCCTCCACCAACGTGTGGTCGCTGATCACCACCGAGCGGGGCGGCCTGGCCGACCCGCGCCTGCGCCGCGCCCTGTCGCTGGCCCTGGAACGCGACGGGATCGCCCGGGCGGCGTTCGGCGGTCTGGCCGAACCGTGGTCGACACCGCTCGGCCCGGGCGGCTGGGGTTACGAGACCGCACGCTTCCAGGAGGCGTACGACGCGATCGAGGGCGCTCCGGCCGAACCCGACGACGCCGACCTGGCCGAGGCGCGCGCCCTGGTGGCGGAGGCCGGGGCACCGGACGAGCCCATCGTCGTGGCCAGCGACGGCGAGGCGGCCCGCACCGTCATCGCCAACGCCGTCGTCGACGCCGCAGACCGGATCGGTCTGGAGGCCCGGATCCTCACCGTGCCCCGCCAGCAGTTCGGCAGCTTCTACGTGGACGCCGAGCAGCGCACCCAGGTCGACCTGTTCGCCGACGAGTACTGGATCTCCAAGAACGACCCGGTGGGCTTCTACAAGAACGGTGCCTCCGACGCCGGGGTGAACTTCTCCGGGTTCGCCGACCCCGAGTACGACCGCCTCGTCAGCGAGGCCCAGGCCGCCACCGACGACGCCGAGCGCGCCGAACTGGCCGTGGAGCTGGAGCGCCGCTGGACCGAGGACATGGTGTGGATCCCCGTCGTGCAGGTGCCCACCACGCTCGCGATGGCCGCCGACATCACCGGGGCCCCGGCCTCGGCCATGTTCCTGTCCGGCCCCTGGGCCGCCGGTCTGGGCGCCCGAGCGGAGGGAGAACGATGATCGTCCGCACCCTGCGCCGACTCCTGGGCATGGTGTTCACGCTGGCCGTGAGCTCCCTGCTGATCTTCGGCGCCATGTACGCCGCCCCGGGCGACCCCGTGTCGTTCCTCATCGGCGACCCCGAGAACGTCACCCCCGAACGCGTCGAGGCCGTGCGCGCCGCCTACCACCTCGACGAACCGCTCCTCGTCCAGTACGGGGCGTGGGCGGCCGGGGCGGTCACCGGCGACCTGGGCACCTCGTTCCAGTACAACGCCGCCGTGGGCGACCTGATCCTGACCCGCCTGCCCGCCACCCTGTCCCTCGTCGCCTACGCGTCGGTGCTCTTCACCGTGTTCGGCGTCGGCCTGGGCGCCCTGGCCGCCGTCCGGCGCGGCCGCCGCACCGACGCCGCCGTCACCGCGGGCACCACCCTGGCCGCGTCGATCCCGCCGTTCGTCCTGGCCATCGCGCTGATCTCGCTGTTCGGCGTGCGCCTGGGCTGGTTCCCCGTCACCGGTCTGGGCGAGGGCCTCCTCGGCCGGATCCACCACCTGACCCTGCCCGCGATCGCGCTGTCCCTGGGGTCGCTGGCCATCGTCGCCCGCGTCACCCGGCAGACGATGGTCGAGCAGCTCGACCTGGAGCACGTGGCCGCCGCGCGCGCCTCGGGGATCGGCGAGGGGCACATCGTGCGCCGCCACGTCCTGCGCAACGCCCTGGGCCCCGTGGTGACGATGTGCGGGCTGGTGATCGCGAGCATGCTCGGCGGCACCGTGGTGGTGGAGGCGGCGTTCGGCCTCAGCGGCATCGGATCGCTGCTGGTCGACGCGATCAACACCTTCGACTTCCCCGTGGTGCAGGCGGTCCTGCTGTACATGGTCATCACGTACATGGCCGTCACCACCCTGATCGACCTCGTCCACCCGCTGCTCGACCCGCGGGTCCGCGCCGAAGGGAGCCGGGCATGACCTCCCCCGCCACCAGAGACCCCGCCACCAGCACCGCGGACACGGCGCGGCGCGACACGGCGTACCCCGCACCGGGGCGGTCCGCCTCCACCCGCCGCCGTGGGAACGGCCCCCTGTGGGTCGGCGCCGCCTTCCTCGGCGCGGTCGTCCTGACCGCCCTGTTCGCCCCGCTGATCGCCCCCTACGACCCCGACGCCATCGACTTCGCGAGCGTGTGGACCCCGCCGGGGGCCGAGCACTGGCTGGGCACCGACCAGATGGGCCGCGACCTGCTCTCCCGGGTGGTCTTCGGCGCCCGGGAGGGGCTGCTCGCCCCGCTGGCGCTGCTCCTGCTCGCCTCCGCGCTGGGCGTGGCCGCGGGCACGCTGGCCGCCTGGCGGCGCGGCTGGGTCGACGCCGTCCTGGCCAGGGTCACCGACGTGATGTACGCGTTCCCAGGACTGCTGTTCGTCGTCCTGGTCGTGGCCGTGTTCGGCAGCGGCATGACCACGGCCGTCGTCGCGCTGGGCCTGGCCTTCGCGCCGATCATCGCCAAGTTCACCCGCAGCCTCGCGCTCGCCGAGGTCGCGCGGCCCTACGTGGACGCCTACCGGGTGCAGGGGGTGAGCGGCCTGGTCATCTGCGTCCGCTACGTCATCCCCAACCTGGCGCCCGCCCTGCTCGGCTACCTGGTGGTGCTGTTCGGGGAGGCCCTGATGGGGCTGGCCACGCTCAGCTTCCTCGGTTTCGGCGCCCAGGCGCCCAGTTCGGAGTGGGGGCTCATGGTGCAGGAGGGGCAGGCCGCCCTCATCCAGGGCGTCCTGTGGCCCTCCCTCGTCCCCGGCACGGCGATCGCCCTGGTCGTGATCGCGTTCAACATCGTCGGGGTGCGCCTCGCCGACCTGCTCAGCCCACGGAGGTAGGCCCCATGCTCCTCGACATCGACGACCTCACCGTCGACCTGCCCGGCGCGGACACGCACCGGCCGGTCCTGGACCAGGTCTCGCTCACCGTCGCCCCCGGCGAGGTGGTCGGCCTGGTGGGCGAGTCAGGGTCGGGCAAGTCCACGACCGCGCGCGCCGCCCTGGCGATGCTGCCCGAGGGCGCCACCGCGCGCGGGCGCGTCTCGGTCGCGGGCACCGACGTGCTCGCCGCCGACCGCGACGCGCTCACCGCACTGCGCTCGCGCCGGGTGTCCATGGTGTTCCAGGACCCCCGCTCGGTCCTCAACCCGGTCCGCCGCGTGGGCGACTTCCTCACCGAACGCCTGGTCCTGGCGCTGGGCGTGCCCAGGGCGCGGGCCGTGGAACGTGCCCGGGAGCTGCTGGAGCGGGTGGGGCTGGACCGGCCGGAGGAACGGCTGCGCCAGTACCCGCACGAGCTGTCCGGCGGCATGCTGCAGCGGGTGGTGCTCGCCGCCGCCCTGGCCGCCGGACCCGACCTGATCCTGGCGGACGAGGCCACCAGCGCGCTGGACGCCACCACCCAGGCCGAGGTGCTCTCGCTCCTGCGCGACCTGCGCGGCGAGCGCGACATCGGGGTCCTGTTCATCACCCACGACCTGCACCTGGCCGCCGCCTACTGCGACCGCGTGTACGTGATGTACGCGGGGCGCGTGGTGGAGGAGCGCACGGCCGCCGCGCTGTTCGCCGACCCCCGCCACCCCTACACCCGCGGCCTGCTGGCGTGCGCGCCCGGGCTGGACTCCGACCGGGAGCCCGAACCCATCCCCGGGGCCCCGCCGTCACTGGCCACGGCCTTCACCGGCTGGCCCTTT
>NZ_ANBC01000375.1 GCF_000341125.1 Nocardiopsis lucentensis DSM 44048
TGGACACCGGTGCGACGGACACCGGCACGGGCGACGACGCACGCACCGGCGCGGGCACCGACGCTCGCGAGGAGGAGGCACGATGACCCCGGACCACCCGGCGCTGGCCGTGGAGGGCCTGCGCAAGACCTTCCCCCTGGGCCGCGGCGCACCGGACCTGGTGGCCGTCGACGACGTGTCCCTCACCCTGGCGGCCGGAGGCTCCCTCGGTGTGGTGGGCGAGTCCGGCTCGGGCAAGAGCACCGTCGCCCGGATCCTGGCCGGTCTCACCCGGCCCGACTCCGGGCGGGTGCGGGTCGCGGGGCGCTCGCGCGCGGCGGTCGAACGCGGGCGCGCGGCCCGGTTGCGCCGTGCCCGGGAGATCCAGCTCGTCTTCCAGGACCCGTTGGGATCGCTCGACCCCCGGCTCACCGCCGAGCGGTGCGTGCGCCACGTGCTGCGGCTGCACGGCGCGGGCCGGGAGGAGGCCGCGGGGCGCGCCGCCGCACTGCTCGCCCAGGTCGGCCTGGGCGACCGCGAGGCCGGAGCCCGGCCGCACCGGCTCAGCGGAGGGCAGCGCCAGCGGCTCGCCATCGCCCGCGCCCTGGCCGCCGACCCCTCGGTCCTGGTCCTGGACGAGGCCGTGGCCGCGCTGGACGTGTCCGTCCAGGCGCAGATCCTGCGGCTGCTGACGCGGATCCGGCGCGAGTCGGGGGTGGCGCTGCTGTTCGTCTCGCACGACCTGGCCGTCATCCGCCAGATCGCCGACGACGTCCTGGTCATGTACGAGGGGGCGGTCGTGGAGCGCGGCGCCGCCGCCGACGTCCTGCGGCGGCCCGAGCACCCCTACACGCGGATGCTGGTCTCCAGCGTCCCCGGGCCGGGGTGGGATCCGGCCGAGGTCGTGCGGTTGCGCGCCGCGTTCGCGGAGGCGTCCGCGGCGCGCTGACCCGCGCCCGCCCGGGGGGCGGCGGTCACGCGCGCGTGTGGCCGCCGCCCCGTCCCGCCGTTCCGGG
>NZ_ANBC01000376.1 GCF_000341125.1 Nocardiopsis lucentensis DSM 44048
CAGGACGATCCAGACCGCCGGGCCGCCGAGGTCCAGGAGCGCTCCGACCGGCACGCTCCCCAGGAGCACCACCAGCCCCGACAGCGACGACAGCGCGCCGGTGAACAGGCCGAGTCGGGCGCCGTCGACCAGGTCGGGCACCCAGGCGCGCACGGTCGGCACGATGAGGACCTGTCCGAGGGTGATGGCGGTGACGAGCACGGCGGAGGGCGCCAGGCCGCCGAGCGAGGTCATCGGGGCCAGGGCGGGTACGGCCGCGAACCCCGCCGCGAGCAGGAGGAGCCCCCAGCGGACGGTCGCGCGGTGGGAGAGGCGGCCGCCGACCCAGCGCAGCACGGGCAGCTGCGCGGCGATGTAGAGCAGCGACGCCCACGCCAGCAGCCAGCCCAGGGCGGTCTGTGTGCCGGTCGCGCGTTCGAGTTCGCCGGGCAGCGCCAGGTAGAGCTGGTTGTAGGCGAGGAGGTAGGTGCTGTAGGCCAGGCACAGCACGAGGAACCGGCGGTGGCCGAGCAGGGCGCGCACCCCCTCCCCCACGCGCGGACGGTCCCGGCCGTCGGGGGCACCGGGCGCGCCGGGCACGTGGCGGGGCATCCAGCGCAGGTGCGCGGCCAGGACCAGGGTGAACACGCCCGCGCCGACGAGGCAGGCGGCCGGGAAGCCGGTGAACAGCAGCAGCGTGCCCAGGGGCGGACCGATGAGCGTACCCGCCTGACCGGCGACGGAGAACAGGCCGAGCACGCGGGTGCGCGGTGTGCCGGTGGCGTGTTCGTGGCGCACGGCCTGCCGGGCGACCTCGGTCTCGACCGCCGGGGAGAACAGGGCGGCGGCGAACCCGATGAGCAGCACGGAGGCGATGACCGACCCGGTGTCGCGGGCGAACGCCAGCCAGGCGAACCCGGCCACGCGCAGCACGCAGCCGACCAGGACGACCGGGCGCGCCCCGAACCGGTCGGTGAGCGCCCCGCCGACGACGAACAAACCCTGCTGGCTGAACGTCCGCAGCCCCAGGACCAGGCCGACCAGCCACCCGGCGAGGCCGATCGCGTCGGTGAGGTGGGCGGCCAGGTAGGGCAGGACGGCGAAGAACCCGATGTTGAACGCCAGCTGCGATCCGATCAGCAGGCGGGTGACCGGTCCGACCGCGCGCAGGTCGCCCAGCAGGCCGGAGGGACGCGTGACGGGACCGGGGATCCGCCGTCCACGACGCGTTCCGCGTGGGTGGGGGTGCCTGCCGGGAGTGTCCGCCCGGCGGTCGTCCGCGTCCCCCAGCGGGCGGTGTCGTGCGTCGGGTCCGTCCGCCCGGGGTTCGCGCGGGTCCGGGTCCGGACCGGCGCCCTCCGTGTTCGCGGTCGCGGCCAAGGGTCCGGAACCGGTGGCGGGCGGGGTCACGGCGCGCTCACGACGGGGGCGTCCGCCGCCGGGACGATCGAGGGCGTCGCGGCCACGAGTTCGCGCGTGTGGGGGTGTTCGGGCTCGGCGCACACGCGGCGCGCGGGTCCGGTCTCCACGATCCGGCCGCCGTGCATCACCGCGACCCGGTGCGCCAGGTGGCGGACGAGCGCCAGATCGTGGCAGATGAACAGGTAGCCGACGCCGAGTTCGTCCTGGAGGTCGGTGAGCAGGTTGAGCACCCCGGCGCGGACGGAGGAGTCCAGCGCCGAGACCGGCTCGTCGAGGACCATCAGGCGCGGCCCGCTGGCCAGCGCCCGGGCGATGCCGACGCGCTG
>NZ_ANBC01000377.1 GCF_000341125.1 Nocardiopsis lucentensis DSM 44048
TTCGGCGACCCGGTCGGGTCCGGTCACCCGGTCCCAGCGGCCCTGGACGCGCAGGGGTTCGGCGACGGCGTCACGCACGCGCAGGCGGGGGCTGAGGGAGCCGTAGGGGTCCTGGAAGACCGGTTGGAGGGCGGGGCGCAGGGGGCGCAGGTCCCGTTCGTCCATGCCGGTGAGTTCCCGGCCCTGGAAGCACACCGAGCCCCCGTCGGGGCGGCGCAGGCCGAGCACGGCCGCGGCGGTGCTGGACTTGCCGCACCCCGACTCCCCCACCAGGGCGAGCGTCTCCCCCGCGGACAGGTCGAAGGAGACGCCGTCGACCGCGAGTACGGGCTCGGCTCGGCGACCGCGGGCCGGGTAGCGCACGACGAGGTCGCGGACCCGCAGCAGGGGCGGGGCGGGGTCGGTCATGGTGTCCTTCCTCGTGCTGACCGGTGGGACGCGGCGCCGCTCGGGCGGATCACGTGTGCCCGGCGGCGAACAGGGTGTGGGCGGGGTCGGGCAGGTCCCGCCAGCGGTGGCAGGAGGCCAGGTGGCCCTCGCCCGTGGGTTCGGGTTCGGGGAGGTCGGTGTGGCAGCGGTCGGCGGCGAGGGGGCAGCGCGGGGCGAAGGCGCAGCCGTCGGTCAGGTCCCGGGGCGAGGGGGGCGCGCCGCCGATCGCGGGCAGACGGCGGTCCGCGGAGTCCTCGGGAGGCACCGACGCGAGCAGACCGGCGGTGTAGGGGGCGCGCGGCGCGGCGAACACCCGGTTCACGGGGCCCGACTCCACGTGCCGTCCCGCGTAGAGCACCACGACGCGGTCGGCGTGGCCGGAGACGGCGGCCAGGTCGTGGGTGACCAGGACGACCGCCGTGCCGGTGTCGGCTCGCAGGTCGTCGAGCAGGTCGAGCACCCGGGCCTGGGCGCGGGGGTCCAGGGCGGTGGTCGGTTCGTCGGCGAACACCACGTCGGGCTCGTTGACGGTGGCCATGGCGATGACCGCGCGTTGGCGCATGCCGCCGGAGAACTCGTGGGGGTAGGCGCGGGCCCGGCGGGCGGAGTCGGGGATGCCCACCCGGTCCAGGGCGGCGACCGCCAGTTCCCACGCCCGCGCGCGGGGCAGGCGGCGCACCGAGCGCAGCGCGTGGACGAGTTGGGCGCCCACGGTGTGCACGGGGCTGAGCACGGACAGGGCGTCCTGCGGGATGAGCGCCACGTGTCGCCCGCGCAGGGCGCGCAGGGTCGAGGGGGTGGCGCCGACCACCTCCCGTCCCGCGACGCGGACGCTTCCGGTGACGGTCGCTCCGTGCGGCGCCAGGCCCAGAATCGCGCGGGTGGTGAGGGACTTCCCGGCCCCCGACTCCCCGATGAGGGCGAGTGCCTCGCCGGGGTGGACGTCGAAGGACAGCCCGCGCACGGCGGGCAGCCCCCGTCCCCCGCGTGCTCCGTCGGCGGGGGCGCCACCGCGGAGGGCTGGGCGTGGGCGGTCCTCGGCGGGGCGGTCGCGGTCCTGGCGGCCTCCGTCCAAGGTGACGCGCAGGTCGCGGACGGAGAGCACGGGGTCGCGGTTCATCGTCGTGCTCCTTGACGCGCGGTGGCCGTGGGCAGGGTGGACAGGGACACCGCGAACGCGGCGAGCAGCAGGAGCATCCCGGCCGGGGCGAGGGAGGCCAGCGGCGCGCGTTCGACGTAGGGCAGGGACTCCGACAGGCTGAGCCCCCATTCGGCGGAGGGCGGCTGGGCGCCGAGTCCGAGGAAGCCGAGGGAGGCGAGCGCCAGCGCGATCCCCGGCAGCCGCAG
>NZ_ANBC01000378.1 GCF_000341125.1 Nocardiopsis lucentensis DSM 44048
GGCGGGGAGCACATGGCGGAGCAGGATCCAGCGGGGCGGGGCGCCGATGGCGCGTTGCGCGGTCAGGTAGGCGGCCGCGCGGGTCTCCTGGACCAGGGCCGCGGCGTGGGCGGCCAGCATCGGCCAGGACACGAGGGTGATGGCCGCGCACGCGCCCAGGAGACCGGGACCGGTCACGGCGGCGACGAGGATCCCGGCGATCACCGGCGGCAGGGCGTTGGTCATCTCGACGGCGCCGGTCGCCAGTGCCGGACGAAAGCCCACGATCAGGGCGATCACCAGGCCCAGCAGGCACACCAGTGCGGCGAGGCCGACGGTGGTGGCGGCTCCGTGGCCGAGCCGGGCGAGCACGTCGCGACCGACGGCGTCGGTGCCCAGCGGGTGGGCCCAGGACGGGGAGGCGAGCCGGTCGGCGGTGCTCACGGTCAGCGGGTCTCGGGTCAGTCCCCACACCGTCACGGTGAGCAGGATCGCGCCGCACACGGCGGGTACGGCGCGGCGCAGCGGCCCGGCGGGGATGGTGGGTGGCGGGGCCAGGGAGAGGGCGGCGTCGCGCAGGCCGGGACCGAGCAGGCGGCGGTGGGCGGCCTGGGCCAGGAGCCCGGCCAGGACGCCGAGCAGGACCAGGGCCAGAACCGAGCCCTGGAGCAGCGGCAGGGCC
>NZ_ANBC01000379.1 GCF_000341125.1 Nocardiopsis lucentensis DSM 44048
ATGCCGGGGACGGTGAAGACGGTCTCGACGGCCACGGCGCCGCCGGTGAGGCCGACCGCGACCAGGCCGAACTGGGGGACGAGCGCCGGGATCGCGCGGCGCAGGGCCGCGCCCGCGATCCGGGCCGGTGAGCAGCCCGAGGCCGTCCACAGCGCCACCCAGCGTTCGTTCAGGACCGAGGGCAGCGCGTCGTCGACGAGGCGGCCGAGCAGTCCGCCCGCCGGAAGCCCCAGCGCCAGCGCGGGCAGGACCAGGTTCTCCGGTCCCGCCCAGCCGTAGGGCGGGAGCCAGCCCCACCAGATCGACAGCACCACCATGAGCACGATGGCGAGGAGGAACTCCGGCAGGGCGGTCAGCGCGGCGGCGACGGCTCCGCCGCCGGACCCGGCCGGGTGGGCGGTGCCGCGCGCCCCGCGGACGAGGGCCGGGGCGAACAGCGCGGTGGCCACGGCCAGGGCGACGGCCAGGGCGGCTCCCATCAGGGTCAGGGACACGCCGGTGGCCGACAGCACCGACGGCAGGACGGGGGTGTCCGACACCCAGGAGCTGCCCAGGTCGCCCCGGAGGACGCCGGAGAACCAGCGGGCGAGCAGGACCAGCGGCCCGTCGGCCAGGCCGTACTCCTCCCGGATGGCGTCGAGCGCCTCGGGGGTGGGTTCCCGCTCGGCCGACCGGGCCCGCAGGAGGGCCAGCGCGGGGTCGCGCTCGGACAGCCAGGGCAGCAGGCCGACGACGACGGTGATGACGGCCAGCGCGGTCAGCCGGGAGGCCAGCGGTCCGAGCCAGGAGAGGCCGCGCGAACGGCCGGAGCCGGGGTCGGTGCCACCGGCGGGGCGGTCGGGCCCCGGGGCCTCGGGCGCACGCGAGGGTGCGCCGCCCGAGGCCCCGGTGTCCGGTGAGGTGGTCGCTTCCATCAGTCCAGCCGCGTCCGGGGCGTGACGAGCAGACGCTCGCGCGGGTCCTTGGCCGAGTCCGCGACGTGCGCGGCGTCGCCCTGGATGACCCGCTCGTGCAGCAGCGGGATCGCCGCGTCGGTGGCCAGGATCGCGGCCTCGGCCGCCAGGATGGCGGTGCGCCGGTCGGCGCCGGTGGCCAGCGGCTCCGCCNCGTCGACGTCGGCGTCGCACAGCTGCGCGATGTTGAACGAGCCGTCGCAGGAGAAGTCGCTGGCCATGTAGGCGAGGGGGTCACCGGAGTCGAGGACGGTCGCGCGGGAGAGGACGAAGGCGTCGAACTCCCCGGCCAGCATGTCCTGTTCGATGTTGGCGTACTCGCGGACGGCCTGTTCCACCTCGAAACCGGCGTCCTCCAACTGCTGTGCGAGGACGGTGACGATCTCGGGTTGCTCGGGGCGGTCGCTGTAGGTGGCCAGGGTGATCGCGACGCCGTCGGGGTCGGTCGCCTCGGTGGACGCGGTGCGCTCGGGGCGGTCGGCGGACCAGGGAAGGGCCGGGCCGAGCAGCCCCTCGGCGACGTCGGCGCGGCCCTCGTAGACGCCCTCCACCAGGGCCCGGCGGTCGATGGTCTCGCGGACGGCGGCGCGCAGCCCGGGGTCGGCGAAGGGCCCGTCGGCGGCGTTGAGGTGGAGGGTGTTGGTGCGCGGCATCGGCACCTCGGTGAGCAGCTCCTGGTCCAGCAGGGCGGCCTGGGAGACGGGCACGGCCTCGACGATGTCGGCCTCGCCGGTGCGCAGGGCGGCGGCGCGCGCGGTGCCGTCGGGGACGAAGGTGACGTCGATGCCGGAGAGCCGGGCGGGGTCGCCCCAGTAGCCGTCGAACCGCTCCAGGCGGGCGGAGGTGGTGCCGTTGACCTCGACCAGTTCGAAGGGGCCGGTGCCGGTGCCGACGGGGCTCACCGTGTCGCCGTCGTAGGCGCTCTCGGCGAGGATCGACAGCTGCGGGGAGGAGAGCCGGTGCGGGACGAGGGGGTCCCCGTCGGCGGTGGTGACGGTGACGGTGTCGCCCTCGGCCGCGACGGTCAGGTCGACGCCGTCGAGGATGCGGGGCTTGGGTGCGGCCTGGGCGGCGTACTCCAGAGCGTGGGCGGCCGCGTCGGCGGTCAGGTCGGTGCCGTCGTGGAAGACGACCCCGTCACGGACGGTGAACTCCCAGGTGGTGTCGTCGACTCGGGTCCACTCGGTGGCCAGGCCGGGCTGGGGGTCACCGTTGTCGTCGAGGACGACGAGGGTCTCGGCGGTGCTCCAGCGGGAGAGTTTGAAGGCGTCGTCGCTGAGCGGGGAGAGGGCCGACCGGGGCGGCTGGAGCATCGCGACCGAGACGCGGTCGTCGGCGCCGTCGGCGGACTGGTCGGAGGGGGCGAAGCAGCCGGTGAGGGTCAGGGCGGCGGTGAGGACCAGGCAGGCGCCGGTCAGGGGTCTGGTGACGTGCACGGGGAACTTCTTCCAGGGGATGCGTGGGAGAGGTCGCGCTCCGGACCGCGGAGCGACGACCCACAGCATATGACAACCGTTTTCATTCCCACGACAGGCCTGGGCGGATCGAGGCATAGGTCATATCCGCCCCTGCGTTCAGCCCCCAGTGGCCGGCGGCGCGTCCTCCGGCCGCAGCACGAACGCCGTGTAGCCGTACTCGCCGCCGTGGTCCCGACGCAGGGCGATCTCGGCGCGGGCGCCCGCCACGGCCTCGGCCATCCCCGGAACGGAGGCGTCGGCCGCCTCGGCGCGGGCCTCCAAGGGCGCGTAGTACTCCGGCCACCAGTCGGAGTCGGGCTGGAGCCGGGCGGCCTGGACCCGGTATCCGGCCTGGTGCGCGAGGGCGGTGTTCTCCTGGCGGGTGCGCAGCGGATAGGCGGCGTCCCAGAACGCGCGGGCCTCGGGCGAGGGCGCGCTCGTGGTCCACTCGCATTCGGTGACCACGAGAACCCCGCCGGGGGTGAGCAGGCGCCGCCACGAGCGCAGGGCGCGCTCGAACCCGATGAGGTAGGCCGATCCCTCGGCCCAGAGCACGTCGAAGCTCCCGTCCGGCCAGGGCAGATCGTCCATGGAGCGGTTCTCCGCCGCGATCCGGTCACCGAGACCGCGCTCGGCCGCGGCGGCGGTGAGGGGGTCGAGGAAGGGCTGGTGGACGTCGATCGCCGTCACGCGCGCACCGGCCTCGGCCGCCAGCAGCAGCGCCGAGCGGCCCGGACCGCAGCCGATGTCCAGGACGCGGGGATGTTCGGGCAGCGGCCCGGCCAGGTCGAGCATGCGTCGAGTGGTCTCGTCCGAGCCCGGACCCTGGCGGGGCAGGTCGGCGTGCAGGGCGAAGAAGGCCGCCCGGAGTTCGTCTGGGGTGGGGTCGGCCTGGGCGGGGTGGGCGTCGGTCACGCGTGGTCCTCCGGTTCGTCCAGTGCTGCGAGGGGCCGGGCCCGGCCGGTCGGTCGGCGTCCACGGCCCGGTCCCGGCGGCCGACCCTACATGCGGCGCGCGGGTCAGGGCCGGGTCGCCTCGCCGCGCACGTGGAAGGAGTGCGGGGTGCGGGCCTCGGGGAAGAGGAAGGCGTCCAGGACGGTCAGGGTGAATCCGGCCCGCTCGATCGCGGTGAGCGTGTCCCGCCCGCAGTGGCAGGCGCCGAGCAGTCGCGGACCCAGGGTCGCGTCGATCCACCGCTGGGTCCGGCGCATCCGGGCGGTGTCGGCGCGCACGTGTTCGAGGAAACGCAACCGGCCGCCGGGGACCAGCACGCGGTGGATCTCGCGCAGGGCGGTGCCCTGGTCGGCGACCGAGCACAGGACGAGCGCCACCACGGCAGCGTCGAACCGTGCCGCCTCGAACGGAAGCCGTTCGGCGCGACCGTCGACGACGGTGACCGGGACGGGTGCGGCCGTGATCCGTGCCCGGGCGGTGCGGCGCAGGTGGGGTTCGGGTTCCACGGCGGTGAGGTGGTCGACGGTGCGCGGGTAGTGGGGGAAGTTGGGACCGTGGCCGGCGCCGACCTCCAGGACCCGCCCGTGGAGCCCGGACACCAGCGCGCGGCGGTGGTCGACCAGACCGGCGTCGTCCATGGCTCCGGCCACCCACGTGTAGAAGCGGGCGAAGAACGGATGCCGAAACCGGTCGTCCCCCATGCTCCTCACCACAGCACAGGATGCGCGGAAAAACCACAGGTCATCACGTTCCTTCACGAACCCGCAACAGGATCCGCGACGGCGGCGTGCGGTCACCTCCCCGTTCGACGTACCGCGTACAGTCCCTCCGACGTGGTGACGAAGACCGTTCCGTCAGGGCTCGCCACCGCGTCGAAGAGCCGCCCCGGCACAAGCCAGTCGAACTCGGCGACCACCCCGTTCGGTGGGGCGAGACGACGTACGCCCAGCCGCTCGCGCGCTGGGACATCCGGGGATCCCCCGCTCTCCCGCGCGCCGACGACCACGACCGGCGTTCCGTCCCACTCGGTCAGTGCGTGGGCGGTCGCCGAGGACCCCAGTTCGGCGACCACGGTCAGGTCGGGCAGCGCGTACACCGTCGCACCCACGGCCAGCAGGGGACGACCGCCGACGACGCCCGCCACGGCCTCCGCGCCGCCCGCGACCCGGCCGAGGCACTCGCCCCCGGGCAGCCCGTACACGAAGACCCTGGGTTCCTCGTACTCGCACTTGACTTCCTCCCGGCCCTTGGAGGGACCGGGATTCCGACCGGGCCAGGCGACCCGGTGGCGCTGCGCGCCTCGCGGCGCGCGCTGGTTCCTGCTTCATTGACATGGCAACCCAGAGGTCTCAGCAGGCTGGCACGGTTCACCCCGATAAGGAGCCAGTCCATCCGCGCGAAAGAGTGTTCTGGGCCGCGTTCACGTCCGCGTGCGCCGTGTGCCCGCACGATGTGCACCGGAACACCGATTGGCTCTCTCGGTTCTCCGGTGCGACATGTCCGCACGGGTTGCAGGTCTGCGACGTGTACGCGGGATCGACCTCCACAATCCGGGTCCCGGTCCGCCGGGCCGCGTTCAGGCAGGCGAGCTTGAAACCGTGCCACCCCTTGGCCAGGATCGCCCGGTTCAACCCCGCCTTGGCCCGAACATTGCGCCCCGGAGCGTCCATGGTGCCCCGGGCCGAAGCGGTCATGTTCGTGGTGTTGAGCCTCTCCAGCACCACGACCGCATTCTTGGTGCACAACACCGACGCGGTCTGGGCGGAGAAGTCGGCGCGCCGGGCACGCACCCGCCCGGTGAGCTTCGACAGGGCGGCCTTGGTCTTCGCCCGGTTGTTCGAACCTTTGCGCTGGCGCGAGAGTTTGCGCCGCAGTCGGCGTTCACGCTCATGTTCCTTCGGGGTCTGGAGCGTGCGGTCGAACAGGTCTCCGTCCGAGGTGGCCACCGCCACGGCCACACCCCGGTCGATACCCACGGCCGCGTCCGGCACGGCGTGCTCGCCGGGGGTGTGCTCACCATCCTCGCACAGCAGCGACACGTACCAGTGCTCGCCGTCCCGGGAGACGGTGGCCGACCGGACGGCACCCTTGGGGGCGCGAGACCACCGGAACCGGACCCATCCCAGTTTGGGCAGCTTCGGGTGCCCCCACCTACGCCCCAACCGCTCCACGGTGATCTGCTTGGGGTCGGGGAAACGGAACGAGGGTTTCCACCGGCCCTTGCCACGCCAGCGCACGCCGAACGTCCCGTGATCTCGGCAGGCCCGGTCCAGGTCCTTCAACGTCTGCTGGAGGATGTGGGACGGCGCCGCCCGCAGCCACGTCTCCTCGGTCTTGGTCTCGGCGAGCTGGGTGGCTTGCAGGTGGTAGCCGCAGAACAGCTGGTCGTATCCGCGCTGCCACCGTTGGACGGCCTGGCGGCGCTGGTCCAGGGCGGTGTTCCACACCGCACGGCAGATATCGCCGTACTCGGCGCACCGCTCGGCCTGCTCGTCGGTGAGCGACAAGCGATACCGGAACCCGGTCAGCATGGTGGGAACACCTCCTCTCGATCCAGGACCAGACCGTAGCGGGGGCCGACGACATTCCGAGGCGGGGCGGCTGTCCCTGCCCTGAAGGACGGGGTCTGCGCCGCCAACGAACCAGATCACGGCGTACCGTATCCCGACGGCGGCGGGCCGCCTCCCCCACGGGGAGACGGCCCGGACACGAAGGTGTACCTCTAGCGCGGCATGCGCTCGGCCAGCCACGCCTCGACGTCGGCGGACGCGCGCGGCAGGCCCTGCGACATCACGCGGCGGCCGTCCTCGGTGACCAGGACGTCGTCCTCGATCCGCACGCCGACGCCCCGGTACTCCTCCGGCACGGTGAGGTCGTCGGGCTGGAAGTACAGGCCCGGCTCGACGGTGAGCACCATGCCCGGCTTCAGGTCGCCGTACAGGTGGACCTCCTGGCGGGAGACCGCGCAGTCGTGCACGTCCAGACCGAGCATGTGGCCGGTGCCGTGCAGGGTGTACCGGCGCTGGAGGCCCAGCTCCAGGACGCGGTCGACCGGACCCTCCAGCAGACCCCACTCGATCAGGCCCTCGGCCAGCACGCGCTGGGAGGCCTCGTGGAAGTCGGTGAACGGGCGCCCCGGCGCCACGGCGGCGATCCCGGCCTCCTGGGCGGCGTACACCAGGTCGTACACCTTGCGCTGGAGGTCGGTGAACGTGCCCGAGACCGGCATGGTGCGGGTGACGTCGGCCGTGTACAGCGTGGTGGTCTCCACACCGGCGTCCAACAGCAGCAGCTCGCCGTCGCGGACGGGGCCGTCGTTGCGGGTCCAGTGCAGGGTGGTGGCGTTGGGGCCGGACGCGGCGATGGTGCCGTAGCCGACGTCGTTGCCCTCCACGCGGGCGCGCAGGAAGAACGTGCCCTCGATGTAGCGCTCGGAGGTGTCCTTGGCCTGCGGCAGCGCCGTGACGACGTCGTTGAAGCCGCGCACGGTGGCGTCCACGGCCAGCTGGAGCTGGGCGACCTCCCACTCGTCCTTGACCAGGCGGTGGTCGGCCAGCGTCACGCCCAGGTCCTCGTCGAGCTTGGCGGACTTGGCGCGGGCCTCGTCGTCGGCGTCGGCGCGCAGCTCGTCCACGATCGCGTCCAGCTCGGCGTCGTGTCCGCGCACGATGCGGGTGGCCACGGAGTCGGCGCGCAGGGCGCCGGGCAGGGTGCGCACGTCGGCGGTGGCCACACCCAGCAGGTCGGCGGCCTCGTCCAGGCTGTTGCGCCGACCGGTCCACAGCTCGCCGTAGCCGCCGAGCCAGAATTCGCCGTTGTCGCGGTTGGAGCGCGGCTTGAGGTAGAGCACCGCGTCGTGGCCGCCGTCCGCGCGCGGGGCCAGCACCAGGCAGCCGCCGTCGGAGGTGTCTCCGGTCAGGTACGCGTAGTCGGTCGCCGCGCGGAAGGGGTACTCGGTGTCGTTGGACCGGGTGAGGAGCTGTCCGGCGGGCACCACCAGGCGCTCACCGGGGAAGGCGGCGCTGAGCGCGGCGCGGCGGCGGGCGGTGTGCTCGGCCTGCTCGATGGGCTCCAGGTCGCGCCGCTCGGTGTCGGCCCACCCCGTGCTCATCCACGCGGCGAGCTCGTCGGAGACCGACTGCGCCTGGCCGTTCTTGCGTGGGGTGAACACGAAGCCGTCCTGCTCGACTCCGGGGCGCTGCTGGTCGCTCACGTCGTGGCTCTCCTCGTCGATCGCGGGGTTCTCGGCCGCACGTGGCGGCCCGTGTGACCCATCGTACGGTGGCGCCGCCCACCTGACCGCTCCACGGACATAGCGGCCCCCATAACGCCGGACCAGGTGGGATGGGGCCGGTCCGCGTCGGAGCGGCGGCGGGCACCCACGGTTCTCGGACACCGCTCACACACTTCTCCCAGGTGTCCCGCATAACGTGCACGCCACGGGGTCACTCACCGGGGGTGACCGTGCGACGACGGGACGGATCGCATGGGTAAGACACCGACGACGGGGCCGGTCCTGGGGCGACGGCAGGCGATCGCGGTCGGCGGTGGAGCCGCGCTGGCGACCACGGCGCTGGCCGGATGCGCGACGGCGGGCGACGGCGGGTCGGGCACGACCACGGCCGCGTCCTCCTCCCCCACGACCGGGGAGCGGGTCTGCGTGCTGAGCCCCGAGGTGACCGAGGGGCCCTACTACCTGGACGGGCAGCTGGTCCGTGAGGACATCACCGAGGGCAAGCAGGGGTTCCCGCTGGAGTTGGCGATCACCGTGGTCGACTACGCCAACGGCTGCGCCCCGCTGGCCGGGGAGAACGTGGCGGTGGAGATCTGGCACTGCGACGCGTGGGGCTACTACTCGGGCTACACCGAGGCCAGCCCCGGCGGTGAGGTTCCGGCGGAGGACGGCGAGGGGGACGAGGACTCCTTCCTGCGCGGGGTGCAGCCGGCGGACGAGGAGGGCACGGCGGTGTTCCGCACGATCGTGCCGGGGTGGTACAGCCCCCGTGTCACCCACATCCACCTCAAGGTGCACACCCAGGGAGAGATCGACACCACCTACGAGGGCGGCACCACCGTGCACACCGGCCAGCTGCTGTTCTCCGACGACTTCTGCGCCGAGGTGGCCGAGCGCGAACCCTACTCCGAGCACGTCCTGGAGCTGACCCCGGTCGAGGACGACCAGGTGTACCAGGAGGCCCGATCCGTCGAGGGCGAGCCCGACAGCATGGTCGTGACCCCGGCCCCGGTGACCGAGGGGACCCCCGAGGACGGGTACACGCTGACCGTGGTCGTGGGGGTCACCCCCGAGGAGTCCACGGGCGGCGGAGGCGGGGGCACGCCCGGGGAAGGCGCTCCGGACGGGATGACGCCTCCCGACGGCGCCACGCCCCCGGACGGGATGACGCCGCCGGGGCAGCCGTGACCCGCACGGTCAGGTGGCCAGGTCGCGGGTGAAGCCGATCGCGTCGGGGTGCGGGAACTCGTCGACCTCGTCCCGGCCCAGGCGGCGGTAGCCGAGCCGGTCGTACAGCCCGAGCGCCTCGGGTTGGGAGGGGCCGGTGAACAGCACCACGCGGGTGTAGCCGAGGTCGCGCGCGGCCTGCTCGAGAGCGGTCATGACCCTGCGGGCCAGCCCCCGGCGGCGGTGCCGGTGCGAGGTCCACACGCGCTTGAACTCGGCGGTCTCGGGCCGGGTCGCGCGCCCCTCCCCGTAGGGGCGCACCGCTCCCCCGGCCACGATCTCGTCGGCGAGGTCGGCCAGGACCATGCGGCCGTGCGGGGCCGCGAACTCCGTCACCGGGTAGCGCTCCAGCTCCCGGGCGGCGTTGTCCGCGCCGTAGCGCTCGGTGTACTCGGCCAGGAGACCGGCGAGCAGCCCCGCCACGCGCGGGTCGTCGTGGTGGACCCGCGTGATCCGGACACCGTCTCCCGGCACGGCCCTCACCGCCGTGGCCCCGGTCCCGGCGTCCGTGTCCTGGGCGTGCGTCACCTTCGTCCTCCTCACGTGCCTGGGCGCCGGTCAGACCGGGGCGCGGGGCTCCGGAACCGGCGACGTGAAGAGGGTACGCGCTCGTAGCGCCCGGAACCCGTTCTCGACCCGGTACCCGGCGGCCAGGAGGCGTTCCCGGGCGGCGTCCGCGCTGCGCACGGTGGCTTCGTCGAAGAGGAGGTTGTAGTAGCGCTCCGGGACCCGGTTGAGGCCCCCGCGCAGGGCGCGCAGCGCGGCGGTGGCCGCCGACGGCGTTGCGGGGGTCTCGGGAAGGACGCCGTAGGCCCGCCGCGCCCACGCGGGCAGGGTGGCGTAGGCCAGCGCGCCCACGGGGAACCACAGGGGTTTGAGCGGGGCCAGCCAGGACAGGCGGTCGGGGACGGTGGGCCACAGCAGGAACCGCACCGCCTGGCGGGCCTCGGGTGTGACGCGCAGCTCCGGACGGACGGCGGTGAGGTAGCGGCGCAGTTCGGCCACACCGCGCGGCACGTCTCCCGGTTCCAGGCCGACGTAGACGGCGGCGCGCGCCCGCTCGTCGACGTAGCGGTCCATCTCCGCCGCGGTCAGCGGCACGCCCGCCCGGTGGGTGGTCTCCAGGTACGAGGAGACCTCGGCGCAGTGCACCCACACGAGCAGGTCGTGCTGGTCGACGCGGTGGCCGCGGCCGGTGGCGGGGTCGGTGAAGCGCAGGGCGCGGTGCACCCGGCGGATGCGCGCGCCGAGCTCCTCGGCCTCGTCGGGACTGCCGTAGGTGGTGACCGCGACGAAGTGCGCGGTGCGCAGCAGCCGTCCGGTCGGGTCGACGCGAAAGTCGGAGCGCTGCCACACGCCCTGCATCGCCACCGGGTGCAGGGCCTGGAGCATGAGCGCGCGGACGCCCGCCACCCACATGGAGCGGTCCAGGTGGATCTTCCAGGTGACGCTCTCCGGGGCGGCGACGGTCGGCTGCATCCGGTTCTCCTCCAGGGGACGCGGGGGTTCGCACCGCGTGGCGGACCCGGTTCCCACGATACGTCTCGGTTCGTCCGCCATTCGGGTGGGTGGTCGAAGCGCCCGGCGGCCCTGGTCACAGCGGGTCGGGCCCGACCCCGGTGCGGCGCCCCCAGTCGCCGCGGCCCCGAAGGTGGGCCAGGACCGCGCGGACCCGGCGGTGCACCTCCTCGTCCGGAGGCAGGTCGAGCTTGGCGAGGATGTTGCCGATGTGCTTGCCGACGGCCGCGTCGCTGACGGTCAGCCGCCGGGCGATCGCGCCGTTGGAGTGCCCCTCGGCCATCAGACCCAGCACCTGCCGCTCCCGCGGGGTGAGCCGGTCCAGCGGATCGGCGCTGCGGCGCAGCAGCTGGCGGACCACCTCGGGGTCGACGACGGTGGCGCCCCCCACCACCTGGCGCAGCACCGACGCGAACTCGCGCACGTCGCCCACCCTCTGCTTGAGGAGGTACCCGACACCGCGACCGTTCCCGGAGTCCAGCAGGTCGGAGGCGTAGCTCAGCTCGACGTACTGACTCAGCGCCACGACGGCCAGCCCCGGGTCACGGCGGCGCAGGCGCACGGCGGCGCGCAGCCCCTCGTCGGTGAGGTCGGGGGGCATCCGGATGTCGGTGACCACGAGTCCGGGGCGGTGTTTGGCGACAGCTCCGACCAGCGCCTCCCCGTCCCCCACCGCGGCCACGACGGGGAACCCGAACCGTTCCAGGACCCCCGCCAGCCCCTCCCTCAGGAGCACGCCGTCCTCGGCCAGGACGGTCGGCACGGGGGTCACGGACCCGGGATCGGCGGGATCGGGCCGCACGGCAGCTCCACTCGTATGCGTGTCGGTCCCCCGACGGGGCTGGACAGGGACATTGTGCCGCCCATGACCGCGATCCGGTCCTGGAGGCCGGTCAACCCGGTCCCCCCGGAGGGGTCGGCGCCGCCGGGGCCGAAGTCGGTGACCTCGACCACGAGCGTGTCCGGGGCCGTGCCCGCGCCGAGGACCGTGCCCGCGTGCACGGTGACGGCGTTGGCCTCGGTGTGCTTGGCGACGTTGGTGAGCGCCTCGGCGACGACGAAGTAGGCGGCCCCCTCCACGTGGGCGGGAGGTCGGCCGGGGATCTCCGTGTCCACACGGGTCGGGACCGGGCAGTGGTCGGCGAGTTCGGCCAGCGCGGCGGGCAGCCCGCGGTCGGTGAGCACCCGGGGGTGGATGCCGCGGACGAGTTCGCGCAGCTCGTCGATGAGCTCGTTGGCCTTGGCCTGGGCGGCGGCGACGCGCCGGTCGGCCTCGGAGGACTCCTCAAGGTCGAGCCGGGCCATCCCGAGGTCCACGGACAGGGCGACGAGCCGCTGCTGGGCACCGTCGTGCAGGTCGCGTTCGATGCGTCGGCGTTCGTACTCGAAGGCGTTGACCAGGCGGGCCCGGGACTCGGTGACCTGGCTGAGCTCGGCACGCAGTTCCTCCTTGGGCGGCCCTACCAGGAGGGCTCGCGCGATGACCGCGTGGCCCTGGGCGAGGACCCCGGAGGCGTAGAGGAACAGGACGAGGAGCACGGGGCTGACGAGGGCGAAGGGGATCGCCTGCTCGGGTGTGTCGATGTAGTAGGGCCCCATGGAGAGGATGGCGCTGGGTTGCACCAGGAGCAGGAACGGGGAGAGAGCCAGCGCCGCCCCGACGAGGGCCAGGCCCCCCAGGACGGACAGGAGGAGTCCGCTGACCGGAAGCAACAGGAACATGTACGCGACCGCCCGCCAGGTGGCGCTCTCGGTGTACCGGGTCCGGATCCACCCCCACAGACCGGGCGGCGGCGGACGGTGGCCGCCGGTGGCCGCCTCCCCGGAGACGATCCGCAGGCGCCACCGCTCCAGCGCGCCCAGGGGAAGGGCGAGCAGGGGCGCGAAGGCCGCGATCATCACCAGGCCGACGAGGAATCCCGCCAGGGCGGGCTCGCCGATCCGCGTGGTGTCCCACGGGCGACTGACCATGGCACCAAGAACCATGGCCCAGGGGAGATAGAGGGGCAGTGCGACCACCGTCACGACCAGGCCGACGGCCACGGTGGCCAGCGCGTGGAGGAGGGCCCGCCAGGGCCAGGCCGTGAGGAGGAAGCGCGGTCGGGCCATGGCCTGGGCGAGGCTCCTCGGCCGTCCCGACGGTGTGTCCGGCGTCGTCATGCCCCCAAAGCTAGGAGCCGGGGCGGGTGGGGCGGAACCGGTCCCGCCCCACCTTCCGTGGTGGGTCCAGCCCTACCTCCCCAACCCCGGCCGGGCACGGACTTCGCAGTTCAGGAAGGTAGGGTGGGACGACGTGAGCGCGAAACCTCTGATCCCCGATGTCCTGGCCGCCCGGTACGCGTCCGCGGAGCTGGCCCGACTGTGGTCCCCCGAGTACAAGGTGGTCGCCGAGCGGCGACTGTGGCTGGCCGTCCTGCGCGCGCAGGCACGCCTGGGCGTCGACGTGCCCGACGGTGTCGTGGCCGACTACGAGAAGGTCCTCGACCAGGTGGACCTGGCCTCCATCGCCGAGCGTGAGCGGATCACGCGGCACGACGTGAAGGCGCGGATCGAGGAGTTCAACGCCCTGGCGGGCCACGAGCACGTCCACAAGGGCATGACCTCGCGCGACCTCACCGAGAACGTCGAGCAGCTCCAGGTGCGCGACAGCCTGCTGCTGGCGCGCGACCGCGTGGTGGCGCTGCTGGCGCGGCTCGGCGACCTGGCGGCCCGGTACGGCGGCACGGTGATGGCGGGCCGGTCGCACAACGTCGCCGCCCAGGCCACCACGCTCGGCAAGCGGTTCGCGTCGATCGCCGACGAGGTGCTGGTCGCCCACGGACGCCTGGAGGAGCTGATCGCCCGCTACCCGCTGCGCGGGATCAAGGGCCCGGTCGGCACCGCCCAGGACATGCTGGACCTGCTGGGCGGGGATCGCGACGCGCTGCGGTCGCTGGAGGACGAGGTCGCCGCCCACCTGGGGTTCGAGCACCGCCTGACCAGCGTCGGCCAGGTCTACCCGCGCTCGCTCGACTTCGAGGTGCTCACCACGCTGGTGCAGTTGGCCGCGGGACCCTCGTCACTGGCCAAGACCGTGCGTCTGATGGCCGGACACGAGCTGGTGACCGAGGGGTTCGCGGAGGGCCAGGTCGGGTCCTCGGCGATGCCGCACAAGATGAACACGCGCTCGTGCGAGCGGGTGAACGGGCTGGCCGTGATCCTGCGCGGTTACGCGTCCATGGCCGGTGAGCTGGCCGGGGACCAGTGGAACGAGGGCGACGTGTCGTGCTCGGTCGTACGCCGCGTGGCGCTGCCGGACGCGTTCTTCGCCTTCGACGGGCTGGTCGAGACCATGCTGACGGTGCTCGACGAGTTCGGCGCCTTCCCCGCGGTGATCTCCGCCGAACTCGACCGCTACCTGCCGTTCCTGGCCACGACCAAGATGCTCATGGCGGGCGTGCGCGCGGGAGTGGGCCGGGAGACCGCACACGAGCTGATCAAGGAGCACGCGGTCGCCTCCGCGCTGGCGATGCGCCAGGAGGGCACGGGCAACCGCCTGCTGGACCGGTTGGGTGAGGACGAGCGGTTCCCGCTGAACCGGGCGGAGCTGGACGCGCTGCTGGACAACCGAATCACGTTCACCGGTGCGGCAGAGGACCAGATCGCGGCGGTCGTGGAACGCGTCATCGAGATCACCGAGGAGCACCCCGAGGCGGCCGCCTACCGCCCGGGCGCCATCCTCTAGGAACGGTTCTCGGTCCGGTCGGGGCCCGGTGGACGGTCTTCCCGTCCACCGGGCCCCGAGTCGTGTCCGTCCTCCGTGGTTCTGTTTCTTGGAACGGTCACTCCGGGGGGTCACCGTTCGGGCGCCGGCAGGGTGCTCATGGACAGGTGTGCGCCGGAGGCGTCCGTTGAGGGTGGTGGAGGGCGACGAAGAGGGAGGAACCGCGCCGGAGGCGTCCGTTGAGGGTGGTGGAGGGCGACGAAGAGGG